>JAICHN010000301.1 GCA_025924845.1 Chloroflexota bacterium
GGTCGCGCCTCGTGCTGGCCGGTCGCGCCTCGGCTGAATCCCCCGCGTCACGATACAAGTGCGGTTCACCTGAGCGCCCTCGCTGGTCGTCGAGCCGATGGGGCAAAGCATGGTAGCTATGCCCTACCCCACGGGCTCTCGGCCTGGGCGCCGCTCGATGAGGAGCTCCCCGGGCACTCCTACACGTGCTCTGTACTAATGCGCGAGCATGGAATCCAGATCTTGGGCGCCTTGCGGCAAAAGCTTTGCCGCTGTCGATTGTCCGAGATAGATCTGGTCGAGATAGCCATTGAATTTCTGCTGCACCTGAAGCCAGTTGTTGGGAAACACGAGCGGCACCAAGGACTCATTCTCCTTGGCAAACAGCACGCCGTGTACCGGCATGCCGGGCGCGGTGAGATATGCCTTGGAATACATCACGGACTTGAGAAGCGGTGAGGTGGTCAGAGCCTTGGCCATCAGCTTCTGCGCGGTAGGACTGACCATGAAGCGGACCAACTTGTAGGCTTCATTGGGATGTTTCGACGTTGCCGAAATGGTGTAGAAGGCACCGTTGTCCGCCGGCAACCTATAGCTTTTTCCGGGGGCTGTCGGGAATGGCGCGACATCCCAGTGGAGGCCCTTAATCTGGTTGTAGCCGGGCGCGAGCCACGGTCCCGCGTTCCAGGACATAGCCACGCGCTTTGCCCCGAAGTAGTCGGGACCCGCCGCCGATTCAGCCTGTACGGGCGCTACCTTGTACTTCTGCATCAGATCGGCGGCGAATTGAACGGCCTGGATGGCCTGGGGCGAGTCAATAAGCATCTTGCTGAGATTCGAGTTAAAGAGGGAGCCGCCGTTGAGGTACAGCAAGTCAAGATAGTCGGCTGGGCTGGTGCCGTATTGAGTTACCTGAGAACCGCTCTTCAAGGTGAGCTTCTTGGCGACCGTCACGAAAGTGTTCCAGTTCCACTGCCCCTTGGCCGCATAGTCGTTTGGCGTGGGGAGACCCGCCTTCTTGAACATGTCCGTGTTATAAGCGAGCGTCAACCCCTCATCATCGCGTACCAGTCCGAACACGTGGTTCTTGTAGTAGATCTTGGCGGCATCGATCGGATAGGTGTCCGTTTTCAGGAGATGCTGCAACCCCGTGTCTTTGCTGACGCGATCCGTGATGTCGAGCAAGGCGCCCTTATCGGCGAAGTTCCGATAATAGGTGTACTGAACCCACATCACGTCCGGCGCGTTGCCGCCGATTGCTTCAGCCAACACTTTAGTGTGATAGGACGCATAGGGAATGAAGAGCGGATCGATCTTGATGCCGGGATTCTGCGCTTCGAAGGCGTTGATGATGGACTGATTGGAATGGATCTCAGCGGGATTGTTTGACCAGAACGACCACCGAAGGGTGACCACTGACGCAGCGCGCGTGCTATGCCCACTTGCGACGGACGTGACGGCAAAGGAAGCGGCCAGGGCGAGAGAAACGAGGGCCCGACGAGTTCTCATACTCTAAATCCTTCACGCTATGAGTGAGGCAAATCAGCTTCGATGGTGACTTTGCTCTTGCGGCATCATCCTCCCTTCTCTCCCCAGCACACTCTACGGCACATTGACACCGCGACCGAATCAGCGGCTTTCATTCATGGCTGCCGCCAGGGTTTCTGTCCTCTGATCTTCGCGCCGGATTAGGCGCTCCGCGCGTCCTGCCCCGCATGAGGCGCGAATCACCAGAGTCGTGGGGACAAGCTGAATGGTCAGCGGCAGTTTCGGTGAGGTAAGGCGCTCGATCAGTCGTCGCGCTGCGAGTTCCCCCACCAGCTCCTTCGGCACGAAGATCGTGGTGAGCGCCGGATCAAGATCGCGCGCGAAGGGCTCGTCGTTAAAGCCCGTGATTGCTAGATCGTCCGGCAGGCGCAGTCCGTGTTCCTTGGCCGCGCGCATCGCTCCGACCGCGATCTCATCAGACGCGCAGATCAGGGCGTCAATATCGGCTGCACGCCGTGACAGCAGATCGAACGCCACGGCGTACGCTCCATCCGTGGGCCACGGCGCGACTGGATCGCAGCCGGGAATGATAGCCAGATCATGGCGCGCCAGACCTTGATGCACGGACTGAGTCCGCTCATCCGCCTCGATTGCGGGGCCCAGGTAAGCGAAACGCCGCCGGCCAACCTGTACAAGATGATCAACCATCTGATACATGGCGTAGCGCATTTCCAGCCCGACGTGGTCAAAGCGCAAACCATTCCGTACATACGCCCCGTAACTGCCGTCGACGGTCACGATGCCCTCCAGGGGAATCTCGCCCTCCGGAGGCCGCATATTAACATAGATCAGTCCATCGACATGCTTGCTGCTGACCAGCTGTCTTTTGTACGCGTGCTTCAGATCGTTGGCCGTGAACGAAAAAAGGAGGTGGCATTTGTGGAGGATAAGCTCCCTTTCGATTCCGGCCAGCACTCTCAACCAAAATGGGAAGGCATAGAGATCGTCCACGTCATCGAGAATCAGCCCGACACTCGCCCGCCCGTGCTCCTGCCTAGCCTGATTGCTCGCCATGGCCGCGGTATCGGTTTGCACGCGATAGCCCAGGCGATGTACGGCCTCCCAGACCCGCTCCCGCGTCTCCTTGGCAACCTGGTAGGCCACCTCGTTGTTCAGGGCACGGGAAGCGGTGGCCAGCGACACCCCGGCCGACTCCGCAACATCCTTGAGTTTCACCGCCATGGTGCTTGCACTTAGTTTCTGCAATTATTTTCAGGATATTCCGCTACTCTACGCTTAGATCTGGTCAGTGTCAAGACTCTTCATGCGTCTCGTTGCGGAAACTTACAGGTGCCCTGGGCGCATTGTTCAGGGCGTGTGGCTCTCCGCGCACTGACCGCTCTCGACCGCCGCGTCCATTCACCTCCAGCCCAAGGGGTGTGTATGCTTAAGCCAAGTAACGCGCACGAACATGGCAATACAACGAGGGAGGTTGGTTGATGATAAGCATCGAACAAGGTTTGAGCGTTGACCAGCGGCAAGCCTTCGATGAGCAGGGCTACCTGGTCGTCCCCGGGCTCCTCCCGTCGGATGAGGTACGCCTGCTCATTGATACCTTCATGGAGATGCATGCGGGCGGCCCGATCCCCGGCTGTTTCATGCCCAAGGCGCGCGCGAAGCCGGAGGGCGAGGCGGTGGAGGCGGAGCGTGGGGAAGATCTCGGACTGACACCGATCACCCGTCCCCCGTCCACCCAGGACATCCTCGACCTGTACCCGCGTATGATGCACCCCCATCGCGTCAACGACATAGCCTTGCGCTACTTACTCGATGCGCGCATCGCGGCCATTCTCTGGAATCTGTTCGGGGAGGAGCCGCTGGCCGCACAGAGTATGCTCTATTTCAAGCCGGCGGGCGCGCGGGGCCAAGCGCTTCACCAGGACAACTTCTTCCTGAAAGTCGAGCCTGGCACCTGCATCGCGGCCTGGGTGGCGCTCGACCCGGTCGACCGCGAGAACGGCGGTCTGGAGGTGGTGCCCGGCACACACCACATGGACATCTTCTGCCCCGAGGAGGCGGACAGCGCCACCTCCTTCACCCGCGAGTTCGTACCCGTACCGCGGGGTTTGGCAGCGGTGCCAGTCGATATGGCCCCCGGCGACGTGCTGTTCTTCAACGGCAGCCTGGTCCATGGCTCCTCGCCCAACCGATCGAAGGATCGCTTTCGGCGCTCCTTCATCTGCCACTACATCGGGCGCTCGTCGGAGCGGATGTCGCTCTATTACCGCCCGATCTTGACGATGGATGGCAGGGAAGTAGAGATTGCCGAGAACACGGATGGCGGCCCGTGCGGCACCGAAGCCGTCGGTCCGCACTGAGTCGGCGCCGCGCGGCGTTCATCGTTTTACCGAGCGGACGCTTTGGCCGCTTGGCTGCCGCACCCAGCCGCCGATCTTGATCAGGCGCAGGCGCAGGGTGCCGAGTTGCAGGTGGGGCACATGGAGCCGCGCGAGCCGGCGGCTGTTATCTAGGAGCCGGTAGGATGCTTCGTTCTCTCTCCCCTCCGTGAATAATAAAGGCTAAAACAAACGTCCCCGCACAAGAGGCGTACCCAGGAAGGGCCTGCCTACTTCCCGCGTCGGGTGTAGGACAGTGCCGCGGCGGCGTCGACACGCTTGGAGACGGAGCCGCCGATGTCGTCCGCACTGTCCTCGATACGCTGTACTACCTTGGCCGGTTCGAGCGCGGGAAAGGCCGCGCGGACGAGCGCCGCCTCTCCCGCCACCAGCGGCGCCGCCATCGAGGTGCCGCTCCACGTGGCATACAGCCCACCCGGTACGCTGCTCAGGATGTGGTCGCCCGGCGCTGCGACGGCGACCCAGGAACCTCGGTTGGAGAACGAGGCGAGCGTATCGCTTTGCGTGCTCGCGCCGACCGTGATCGCTCCCTGCAGCGAGTCACCGGCCGGATATTCGGGGGTGGTGCTGCCGCTGTTGCCCGCCGCTTCCACTACGACGGCGCCGCGATCGTCCGGTACCAGGCATGGGATGTCACTCGACTCCATGGCGCCATCCGCGCAGATCACCGCCTTGATCGTGTCGCGCAAGAGTTTGGACTCGGTCGGAATGGTCAGGCTCAGATTGATCACCTGGGCTCCATCGGGCGTGGCCGGATCGCCGTCGGGGTCCATGGCATAAGCCAGAGCCTCGGTCAGTACCCAGATATTGCCCACACCGTGCTGGTCGAGTACGCGCAGCGGGAGGATTTTCGCCTCCGGCGCCGCCAGCGCGACGAGGCCGGCGACATGCGTGCCGTGTCCGTAGCCAAGGTCTTGCCCCGCCATCCCTACCTCGCTGGGATCACTATCCATATCCACGAAGTCGTAGCCGGGCACGAGATGCCCGATCAGGGCCGGATGACTCAGGTCCACCCCGGTATCGAGTACCGCCACGGTGATGCCGGCCCCTCGACTGATTGTCTGGGCCTGCGCCAGTTGCATGGTAGCCGGCGCCCATTGCGCCGCATAACTGCCCGCATCCCCGCCGACCGCCCAGGAGTATGCCTGGCGCGTCTCCGGCTCCTGGTACAGCAGATTCGGCTCGGCGTTGACCACCCGATTGTCCTGAAGCAGGGCGGCAGCCAGATTATTGGGCGCTGCCCCGTTCAGAATGCGCAGGAGATAGATGGGGCGGGAGCCGAACTGATCCAGCGGCGTGGGGTCTAGGCTGAATGCGGCGGCTACCCCTTGCAGATCGTCCGCTTGCGTCAGTTGCACTTCGATCTCACCCGGTACGAGATTGGCGGAATCGGCCAGGACGCGCGGCGCGCTGGGCAACGCACCCAGCAGCATCGCGACCGCGGCAAGGCAACACCAGGGGATTCGCGCGAACTGTATGAGCCGGCGCATCGCTGTTCCTCCAATTGCCGATCGTCTTGGCATGGCTCTACCACCGTCCAATGAGAATGAACGGTGCCCAGAAGTAGGGGTGAGGGGTCGAGCGGAGCATCGCGCATTGCGCGGCACGCAACGCGGCGGCAGGTGCTGCTCCAGCGCGGAGCTGAGTGTAAAATTGGGTCATAAGCGCCGCGGTAGATGCATCATCGGCGGTCCACAGACTGACCAGCAGGGACGGCGTTCCCGCCGATAGGAAGCCGCGAGCCAGGCCCAACAGCTCTTCACCCGGCGCCACGCTGCTCATGCCCGTCTCGCAGGCGCTCAGCGTCACCAACTCGCAGTGTAGGTTCAGGGTGTAGGCATCGCGCACCGTCAACCAACCATCGGCGAGGCGCACCGCCGAAAAGAGCGGACTGTCCGGGCGGAACCAGCCATGACAGGCCAGATGGACCACATCCGCGGTGGGGCCGTGGGCGCGCAGGGCCGCGCCCGTGGCCTGGTCGCCCAGGAGGGCGCGGCTCTCGATGAAGAGCGGGGCCAGGGACGCCACTTCGTCGCGCACCAGGGGCGCCTGCTCATCGGGCACGCCGAGGATCAGGGCGCGCTCGATGGGCCGGCGCGGCATGGCCAGGCAATACCGCAGCACGGCCGCACTCGGCGCGTAGCAGATCTCATACCGCTCGATCAGATAATTCGTGCCATCGTAGAGCGCATGGAACGGTACGTAGTGCAGAGCACGGTGCGGCACGATCACCAATCGCCTGCCACCAATCGCCGCTTCCAGCGGACGCACCAGCGCATCATAGAGGATGCCCAAATAGTGGAGGGCGCGACGCACCAACCGCGGCAGATGTGTACGCACCGTCTCCTCACCGTAGCGCAAGGTGTCCAATTGAAAACGCAGGTGGTCCAGTGCATGCTCTACCGCGCTCTCGTCCGCCAGATCGCGATGTACACTGAGGCCGCGATCGGAAAGGACGAAGGCCAGGATCTTGCCGCCGATGCTGTAGTATTCGACCAGCGTGGTCCCCTCGCCGACCGCGCGCCCCAAC
>JAICHN010000302.1 GCA_025924845.1 Chloroflexota bacterium
AGTTTGTGCAGCACCTCTTTGTCGCCTTGCCGGCGCGGATAGACGAACTGCCAGTGCCGACCATCGCGCGTAGCGATGACCAGGACCGGGTCGATCAGGGATCCTTTGCTCGCCTGATAGAACTTGCGCACGGTCGCGGCGGCGGGAACGGTATCGCCCGGCGCCGTGACATAGACCACGGTGACGCCGTCGCGTTCGGCGATCATCTGGGCGGACGCGACGCCGTTGCCGGCAATCGCGGGTACGTTGATTGCGCCCCGATCCGCCGCGAAGTCCAGGTTCTCGACGAAAAGCTCACGTAACGCCTGCTCGCGCTGCTGAGCATTTCCGGCCGTGAACAGCTTCTCGACCGCCTGATCGATATCGTTCCGCTCGCCGATGATCGCTGTCGACACGTGCTGACCTCCCCGCCGCGCCCGATTTGGCGTGAGCCGTAGCTATATAGAGCCCCGAGGTTTCGCGAAGACATGGAAGCAACTATGGGCAAGGTGCTTTTGCTTCCTGCATGATAGCAATGAGGGGCCGCGGTGTGTCGCTATGAGACTCAATATCACGGGTTTAACCGCGTAACTGGGAGCGCGAGCGTCTCGCTCGTCCTCGTGGGCGACGGGGACGAGCAAGATGCTCGCGCTCCCAGGACGATCGCGCCGTAGCCGTCGTTCATGCCGATTCGCCAACAGTATCACTCTTGAGGCGAGCAGGGAGAGTGGATCAGTGTCGGCATGGAGGATATTCATGTCAGCCCAAACAATTGAGCTGCCTGATGGTCAATCAACACCTGGATCGCAGCCAAATCCGCCAGGGTCTTTGTCGAGAGAGGTAAGGTGCCGGCCGCGTATATCGCTTGTATCGCGCCCACCAATGCCTCCATACCCCTTAATTCCTCCAGGGAAGGGATGGGGATCGGCAATCGATTTACGATGGCGATTTTTACCTGGGCGAGTCTCTTTCCCTCCTCCTGTGTCATCGCTCGGTATAGGCCGCGCATGATTGCGGAGTTCAGAATGCCAAGGAGATAGCTGTAGCTGATATGGAGCGCGCGCGCCTCTGCCGTGAGGAGAAGCGTATGGACGGTATTGTCCGTATAGATCGGTGTACCGTTCTGCTTGATGTACCCCACGAACGGCTCATCCTCGGTCTGCCGTAGAAGCAGGCGCTCCGGTACATGGTGATTTTCGATCGGGCCACGGAAACGCCAGTATTCACCCTTGCCGGACGGCCTGCCCCCGCGGCCGATTCCCTTTCGCTTGGGGTTTGGCTGGTAATGCACATCGACGAAGAAAAATCTTGAGCTTGGATTGTCCCACCAGTGCCAATAGCGGAGTATCTGGGTGCCCTGGAGCAACCTGGGCAACATCGCTCCGGCTGGTGACGTCCTAAAGAAGAGTTTACTCCGCACATTCCCGGTATCAATGCCGGTATCTTGGGCAGGAGCAATATCCTCGAGAGGAAGGTATCGCCGGCCGCGCGGTTTGGCGGGTGTGGAGGCTACGAGAATCTCGCCAAATAACCTACGATTTACAGCTGTGGGTTCAAAGAATAGGTGGCCAAATGCTTCTACGTACTCGGTCCTGGGGATCGTCATGCGTAGGCGAGCAATCTCTTTGGCCTCCGTGACCGAGTTGATACTTCCCGATCGCAAATTGATGAAGCTTATTAATTCATCTTTTGCTAAGGGGGGCGACTTCTGAGCAACCAAGATAGCCGAATATACCGTAGCCGTGAATACAGCCGCGGATAGGGGAATCAGATAGAGCAGCCGCTTATCGAGTAGATAGTGCCTGGTGGACTGCATAGAGGAGTTGGTCATGAAGGTGTTGGGTGTAATCGCGGCTAGGATCCCACCATCTTTAAGAAGCGAGAAGCCGCGATGGAGAAAGAAAATGTACAAATCAGCGTAAAAGCCGTAGGCGCCGCGTAGATTTTCCCCATACGCCATGAATTGCGCTCTTTGATCCCCGGGCACGCGATTGGCCGATAGGTAGGGAGGATTCATTATAACAATGTCGAACCCGCCCGCCGCGAACACCTCGGCGAACTCCGCCGCCCAATCGAAGCCGCTCACGGTGGACCGACCTGGGCGAGTCCATTGAACAGGGCGCGTCCGCAACTCCTCTACCTGACGCCGTTCCTGATCCTTCTCGACGCCGCAAGCAACCCCGTAGCGGGCTTTTGCCTCGCAAAATAGCGGGATCAATTGGTCGCGCGCCGCACCTTGCCCGATGCCTACCGGAGATGGGGCGCTGAGCGAATCGCCGATCCTGATCTTGAAGTCCAGGTTCGGCAGCGGCGGCGGACCGGCGCCCTCAAAGTCCACGATCAGGGAGAGCCACAAACGGAGGCGGGCAATATTCACCGCGATCGGATCGATATCCACGCCATACAGGTTTTCCTGAACGATCGCCGGTTTCCGATCGTAGACCTGCCTGGGTCCAACGTTACGTGCCATGAAGAGGCAGGTGCGCAAAGCAAGCAACTCCTGCAACATGGCGAGCAGGTAGGCGCCACTGCCGCAAGCGGGGTCGCAGACACGAATCCGCTCCAGTGCCCTATACATTGCCTTCGGGTGTTGTAGGCCCGCGGCGTCGTGATCGTCAACAAACCTGGCGATCTGCTCCGTTGTCTCGCCCGGTACGTTGTGCGTAAAGTAGCCCTTCAACGCCTCCTTTCCCATGAAGGAGACGATGGGGCGCGGCGTATAGTAGGAGCCGGACTCGTGCCGGCCGGTGACCAGTTCCTCGAAGACTTTGCCCAGCATTTCGGGGTCAACCGCGACTTCGACTTCGTACGGCGTGCTTTCGGTAATGGTGAAGTTGTATCTCTCAAAAAGACCAATAATGATGCTCTTGATTGCCGTGTCTTCCACGTCAACGCCGGGGTGCTGGTCGAGATCGTCCTCGGCGAAGAGACCGCCATTGAGGAACGGCACGCGGCCGATCAGCGGCTCAAGATACGAGGTCGCGAGGTCCGTGGCTCGATCGTTACTGAGGGCCACGAAGAATAGTTGGCGCAAACGAGTGCGGTAGAACGTGCCGCCCGCGCCGACGGCAGCGCCGTCATAATCGTGCCAGAGCCTGGACAGGTAATCCTCGCTGCCGCCAAACGTCAGGCAGCCCTTCCGCTGTAAGAAATAGAGGAACATCAGGCGATTGAAGAGGATCTGGCAGAAGAGGCGCCGATCTTCGGCGTGGTCGAAGCCGCGAATACGCGGCATCACTTCCTCATGGAAGACGCGCTTGTAGTCCTTAAAGAATGCCTTGGTGACCGTTTCCACATTGTAGAGATCTTCAAGTGCCTGACGGATACCCATAGTTTGCGCGTGGGCGGAAAACTCCGCCAGCCGCTGGACAAAGGCCCGACGCGGCTGCCCACACTGCACCGAGAGCTTATGCAGCACCTCTTTGTCACCTTGCCGGCGCGGATAGACGAACTGCCAATGCCGACCGTCGCGCGTGCCGCGGACCAGGATCGGGTCGATCAGGGTTTCTTTACTTGCCTGATAGAACTTGCGGACAGCCGAAGCGGTGGAAATGATGTCGCCCAGCGCCGTAACGTAGACCACGGTGACGCCGTCGCGTTTGGCGATAATCTGGGCGGACGCGACGCCGTTGCCGTCGATCGCCCCAAGCGGAATCGCGCCCCGATCTGGCGCGAAGTCCAGGTTCTCGACCAAAAGCGCGCGTAATGCCTGCTCACGCTGTTGGAGGTTTCCGGCCTTGAACAGCTGCTCGACCGCCCGATCGATATCGTTCCGCTCGCCAATGATCGAAGTCGGCACGTGCTGACCTTCCTGCCCCGCCCGACTTGACGTGGGCCTGCGCGCCGTAGAGCTCCGACGTTTCGCGAGGAAATGGAAGCAACCATGGGCAAGGCGCTTGCTTCCCGCATGATAACCATGAAGGGAGCGCGGGGGGATAGCCGTTTCTTACTTCAGCTCAATCGCCGGCGGAGCGTCGGGCGATGGCCAGGAGATGGGCGCTCGCTCCCAGCAAGCCGGGGTCATCCGCCAGGTCATAGTTCAGGTCGGCCCAGGCATCCCAGGCGGGACCCTGCAAGGCGCACACCCGCTCCTCAACCCCGTCCAGAATCCCCTCGGCCGCCAGGAGACGCGGCACGTCGAAGCCCGCGGCTTGCAGCAGTGGAGCGACCTCGTCGGGGCGCGCATAGTAGGCATGGGGAAGATCCTCGCCGGACGGTTCCGGCAGGACGCCGAACTCAAGCAGCGCCTCGTAGGCTTCGGCCTCACGGATCAGCAACCGCGGATCGGTGCGCGCCAGCCGGCGCAGCGGTGCATACCGGGTGATAAAGGCCGCCGCCAGCGTACCGGCGGGCGCCAACACGCGACGGCACTCCCGCAAAGCCCGCGCACGATCCGCTTCCCCGGGCAAATGGTAGAGGGGGCCGAGCAGGAGCACCGCGTCAAAGGAACCGTTGTCAAAACGCGACAGATCGGTGGCCGAGCCCTCGACTAGGGCGGTTAGACGAACTCTCCGATCCGCCGCATGGTCACGCGCGCGCTCAAGCATCCTGGGTGAGATATCAAGGAGGGTCACGTCATGGCCGATGCCGGCCAGCGCCACGGCGTAGCGGCCTGGGCCGCCCCCGACATCCAGAACGCGCGCTCGCGCCGGCAAGGTGTCGCGCAGCGCACGGAGGGTCACCCCATACTCGATCCGATGCCGAGCCAGGCGATACCATTCACGGTCCACCTGGCTGTCGTAGTAGGCGGCGACCTCGGCGAACGGGTCCGCCGGTCTTTCCTCCACTTCCCACCTCCGCATTTAAGCGTAGCAGATTGCCCTTCGGCCTCCGGCCGGGACAGGGCGTGCGGCACGACTCCTGCATCACCGATCGGACCGATCTGTCTGATCGGTCCGATCCGCGAGGGGCGTCGCCGAGGGCGCGATTGCTGAACCGAGGCGATTGTAGGACACTGTACCCATGAGCGCACAGCGATCTGCTTTGGCCGCGAACAACCTTCCGCGCACCTATTGACGGCTGCCGGATTTATCGGTGCGGGGATGTGGGTGCATGGCCGGCGCGACCGCCGGCCCTGGTATGACTCGCGGCATCGGGAGGAATGAGTGACTGTGCCCGATCTTTCCGAGCCTCGGCTGCTTGGCGCGGAGGCGACGCCCGTCGGCGGTGACGAGACGCCCGGCGACCGGGCATTGGCGGTCAAGGCCCTGGCTCGTACGGCCGGCTTCGACGCGGTGGGGATCGCCGACGCGGCGCCTTTCAATGAGGCGCGGCGCTTCCTGCGTGAGCGGATCGCCGGGGGCGCCTTCTCGGGCTTGCCGTGGTTCAACGCCGATCGGGCCGATTTCGCCGCCGACCCCCGGAATCTCTTGCCCGGCGCCCGTTCCATCATAGGGGTAGCACTCTCCTATCGCACCGAGGAGCCGGTGAGTGACCCCGACCAAGGCCCGCGTGGCCGCGTGGCCCGCTATGCCTGGTCGCGCGACTATCATCCCATCCTTAAGGAGCGGATGGCTGAGGTTGTGGCTGCCATGCAGGCGCGCTACGGCGTGGGCGAGTGCCGCACCCTGGTCGACACGGCGCGCATCGTGGATCGCGCCGCGGCTCAGCGGGCCGGCACCGGCTGGTACGGGAAGAACACCAATATCATTAATCCTACTTATGGCTCGTGGATCTTACTGGGTGAGATTCTGACCACCCTGGAACTGGCGCCCGACCCGCCCCTGCGCAAGCACTGCGGCTCCTGCCGGCTCTGTCTCGATGCCTGTCCCACGGGCGCCCTCACCGGACCATACACGATCGACAACAATCTCTGTATCTCCTATCTGACGATCGAGCATCGAGGCGTCATTCCTCGTGAACTTCGCCCCCTGATCGGCGATTGGATCTTCGGCTGCGATATCTGTCAGGAAGTGTGTCCGCCCGCGCTCAAAGGACAGGTTGCCCATCATCCGCCTTTTCGCGCCGCGAGCGCCGATGCCGCATTCCCGCCGCTCATTCCTCTCCTGATGATTACCGAAGAGGAGTTTCGCGCCCGCTTCGCCGGCAGCCCGATCAAGCGCGCCAAGCGCGAGGGTTTGCAGCGCAACGTGGCCGTGGCGCTCGGCAACAGCGGTGAGCGCGCGGCGGTACACGCGCTGATCGCCGCGCTGACGACGGCCGCGCCGCTGGTCCGTGGGCATGTTGCCTGGGCGCTGGGCCGATTGGGCGGCTCCGAGGCAACGGAGGCGCTCCATGCGCGCCTCACGGAGGAGGACGATCCATGGGTACGGGAGGAGATCGAGTGGGCGCTGGAGCAGCTTAAATAATCTGCCCCTGGGCAATGGCCGTTATGTCACGCAGAGTCATGCGTGGCGGCATGGACAGCATATAAAGCACCAACTCGGCCACATCGTCTGA
>JAICHN010000303.1 GCA_025924845.1 Chloroflexota bacterium
CATTTTGAGGCGCAGAGTTATCACCTGAACGAAGCGCCGGCGTTCGGCAGCCTGGTGCTGACCCACGATCCCGGTGGCGCCGGTCACTATGGGCTTTGCGCCGCTACCGAAACGACCGGGATCGAGCCCGGCCGAGTGCCCATTGCCTGGGGTGACGCCGGTGAAACCGACGAGGACATTTACGATCGCCAGCCGCAGTTGCGACATGTTCTGCGTACCACGTTCTCCTGCGTACTGGTCGGCTTCCAGGCGCCGGGCGGGCGTCCCGTACAGGGAATGCCCAGTCGCCCGCCTCGTGTGCATGAACGGGTGCGACAGGCATGCGACGACGAGATTCGCGTGTTTTTCGCCACTCACCACTACCTGCGCTTCCTGCTTCGTTCCAATCTGGATCACGTCGAGGATCTGATGGCGGCGGCGATCGGCCATGCCTACCGTGCCTTCGGCGGCGATCGTGCCTATTTGGTGGGCGCCGGACGATCGGCGGCGCGCTTACTGGCGACCGATCACGAACGGCTGACCGCGGTGCTGGAGTTGGTGGCCGGTCTGGAGGGGGGCGAATGAACGAGGTTTCGCGATACGCGGCGCGGTTCGGCACAGTGCCGTTCGCGGAGGTGACGACGCCAATCCCCCTGGGCATGGTGACCCACGGTTCGTTGCTCAAGGGCTTGCGGGTGCGCCTGGAGCACGGCACGACGGTTGAGGATATGCGCGTGGGCCGCTTTATGGTGATCGAGGGGCACGCTAACCGTTTCTTCTGTCTGGTTACCGACATGGAACTCGGCATGGCGGGCGAACGCATGCTTCTGGATCTCCCGAACCGTGCCCATCCGTTGGTGGCCGAAATGATGGAAGATATCGCAACGTTCGGCATCGTTGATATCCAGCCTATGCTGATGCTGCCTCGCCTGGATGAAGCCGCGCCGGCAGACACCATGGCCGGACACCTGGAGCCGGTACGTACGATTCCTGTCCACTTTTCCCCTGTCTATGACGCGACCAAGGAGGACTTCGCGAGTGTGTTCGGCGCCGAGGATGATCGCCATTTCGCGATTGGCCAACCGCTCAACATGGATATCCCGGTCTGTCTCGACCTGGAGCGAATTGCCGAACGGAGCAATGGCGTTTTTGGTAAGTCGGGTACGGGGAAGTCCTTTCTCACGCGCATCCTCCTGGCGGGGATCATCAGCCGCAATATCGCCTCGACCCTGGTTTTCGACATGCATTCCGAATACGGCTGGGAGACGCAGAGCGAGGAAGGAATAGGGCAGCGTAAGGTACTGCAGGGTCTGCGTCGCCTGTTCGGCTCCCGTGTCCATGTCTTCACCATCGATCCGGAGAGTTCACAAGCGCGCGGCGTGCGAGTGGACGGCGAACTCACCATTGGCTTGAATCAGATCGACATTGCCGACATCGCCTTGTTGGAGGAAGAGCTGGATCTCTCCGGCCCCATGCTCGATACCTGCTACTTGCTCCGTAACGTTTGGGGCGAGGAGTGGTTACGTACCCTGCTCGACACGCAGCCGCCGGCCATGGAGAACGTTGCGCAGGAGGTCGGCGCGCACAAGGGGTCGTTGGCCGCGCTCTTCCGCAAGCTTTCCCAGGTGCGCGACATGGGCTTCATTCGCGACCAGTTGGCCGAAAAGAAGAGCGTCCTGCACGAGATGATCGGCTACCTCGAGCGCGGCGATCACGTGGTGCTGGAGTTCGGACGCTATCGACGGCCCTTGGTCTATATGCTCGTAGCCAATTTGCTCACCCGACATATCTACGATATGTGGGTGAAAAAGACCGAGAACTATCTGCTGACCAAAAAGGCCGCCGATGAGCCGCGCCGTTTGATGCTGGTCATTGAGGAGGCCCACAAGTTTCTCAGCCCGCGCGTGGCCAAAAGCACCAGCTTCGGTAATATCGCGCGCGAAATGCGTAAGTACTACGTCACGCTCTTAGTGGTCGACCAGCGGCCAAGCGGCATTGATGCCGAAGTGGCATCCCAATTGGGCACTCGTCTGGTCGCTCTACTCACCGAGGAGAACGATATCAAGGCGGTATTTACCGGGGTCAGCGGCTCCGAGCACCTGCGCGGCGTCCTGGCCAGCCTGGACAGCAAGAAGCAGGCGCTCATCCTTGGCCACGCCGTGCCCATGCCTGTCGTGGTGCGCACCCGCGAATATGACGAATCGTTCTTCGCGGCCGTGGGTCAGTCCGGAGTGGGGGCGGCTGAGCCTCGCGCACCGGGGAGTGCGCCGCGCGATCCGCTGGCCGATCTGTTCAGTTAGCGCTCAGAGTAAACCGCCAACCGACAGCCTACCGGTGCGCCTCGGTCCAGAGCAGACGGTTGCGCCCGCCCGCTTTGGCCCGATAGAGAGCGGCATCGGCGCGGGCCAGCAGGGTCTCACGCGCGTCTCCGTCACCAGGATAGGTGGCTCCGCCCAGGGAGGCTGTAACCGGGACGACGGAGTCGTCGGTAGCGCGGGCCGCCACAAGGGACACCGAGTGACGAATACGCTCGCATACTCGTTGCGCCGTGTCTCGGTTGCTGCCCGGCAGCAAGATCAGGAACTCCTCGCCGCCCCACCGAGAGACGTGGTCCGTGGCGCGCACCTGTACCTTGAACATACGGGCGATGTTCCGTAACACGGAGTCGCCGGTCTCATGCCCGAAGGTGTCGTTAATTGCCTTGAATTTGTCGACATCGAGCAGGGCCACGCTGAGGTAGGTTCCTTCCTGGCGGGCCTGCTCAAGCTCTCGGTCAAAGGCAGCCTCGGCCGATCGTCGATTAGGAAGATCGGTCAAGGCATCCAATACGGCCAGGGATGCCTGTAACTGGTAGCGCGCCGAGGTAGCGAGCGAGAGGGCTACCTGGTCGGCCACCTGGTCGAGTGTTTCGTGATCGGCTCCGGAAAAGGGCGACGATGGGGCCCGGCGCACCTGCATCGTGCCAATCCGCTTATCGTTGGAGATCAGGTGGGCCTTCATCTCGACAAAAGGTGAGTTGCCTACATTGTCCGGTCGATGGACCGAGCGAGTGCGTAAGGCGGAGCGTTCACTCCCTAACAGGTAGAGATAGACCGACATAGCGTCGAAGTGATCTTGTACCCGCACCAAAATGGAATCGAGCATCACCTCCATGCCGATCTTAGCGAGGGCGATTTCGCCGATCGCGGCCAGAAGCGAATAGCGGCGAATGCGTTCCTGCGCATCGAGGGATCCGAGGGCAATCTCGCTGGTGATGGCGATTTGATCGGCCAGGGCGCGCAAGAGCCCAGCCCGTTCCGTCGCCAGCACCGTCGCCGCTTGCTGCGTGGTGCCGGGCGCGGTGCCGCTGATCGCCACCCCGACCGCGTCGTCGTTTCGGCGAATCGGCGTGATCACGGCCGTTTCTCCAAGCTGATCTCGACTCACGCCCAGGATATCGGAAAGCCAGGGAAGGGCACTGACCGCGATGGCGGCTGGTGCGTCGAACCGCGAGATACGCTGCAACTCATCCTGCACTGCTTGATCGGTGACTTCCGGCCGCGTATTGATCGGCCGAGCGTCGTCGGTCGCTCCGCTGAGCGCGCGGAGCACCATCGGTCCGACTTGACCGGTGGGCTGAAGCCAGACGCACGCATGGTCGGACTGGGTGGCCTCGCCGAAAGACGCGGCCATCAGGCGGAGTTTTCCATCAATGGAGTGTTCGCGCGACAACTGCCGTTCCAGGCGGGCCAGAGCATCCGATTCCGACCATGCTGAACGAGCCTCTCCCTTTAGCGAGGCAAGAAGACAAATGATCCGGGCACGCTGTCGGTCAACCACGGTAAATGACCCTAGGACCATCGATTTCTTCCGGAGCCGCGGCATGGCCTGGAGCACCAGAAACGCGGCCGCCTGGGGCTCGGCCGGCCCAGCGTCCGACACGCCCAGGGAAATAGGCTGCACCAAGAGATCCTGGCAGGTCAGCGCCTTGCCGGAAGCGGCGGCCTCTTGCAGTAACTCCGTGGTGATGTGGGCCGGCGCGCTCGATGCGGCCTCGCTTTCGCTCTGTTCCTGCCCACGAGACGACGCCACCTGCCGCGGTTCCAGGGCCCCGAAGCCATTGGAGGCAAGAATGAAGAGGTCAGCCCGTAAGGCGCCGCACGTCGCCACGGCGATAGCGCAAAAACGGCCACCGTCCAGCGCGGTGAGTAGCCGCCCAGGCGCGACCGAATCCGCCACGCTCGTGGTCGCCTTGACAAAATCTCCTCTCCGGGGACGAGATACCGTCATTTGGCTCCCGATTCGGTAAATTGAGCGGTTGTAGGAACGACAGAATTGTACAGTATGGCGGATCCTGGTAACTGAGTTTTGGGGATATAGCGGGTGCAGCCGCTGGGGGCGCCGTTGCGTCTGCCGGGATTCAAGACGGAGTTTTGACGAGGGTCGCGGTAACGGTCAAGATCCGCCCAGCTCGATAGACCTGTAGTTTCACCTTGTCGCGGACATGGTAGGCGTCCAACACGGTCTTGAGGTCGTGCTGGTCGTCAATCGCCTGCCCATTGACCTTGGTGATCACATCCCCCATGCGACAGCCAGCCCGTTGGGCGGGTGAGTTAGGGAGGACGGTCTTCACAATGGCCCCGATCGGTAGGCGATACACACTGGCCACCTGCGCCGATACGGGTGCATAATCGATGCCCAAATATGGACTGGGCGTGTGGAAGATCAGCCGATCCGCCACGGCCTTCGCCGTATTGCCGGGAATGGCGAAGCCAAGACCCTCCGCCTGGTCGGCATACTGGGAGCTATCGGTACCCGAGGCGCGCACCACTGCCGTGTTAATGCCGATGACGTGACCGGACATATCTACCAGGGGCCCACCGCTGTTCCCATGATTGATCGCCGCGTCGGTTTGTATAAGGTTCTGCAGCGATGAATTGCCGGTCGCGTCATTGCCGTTCGGCAAGGTGCGACCCAGGCCGCTGATGATGCCTTCGGTTACCGTGTTCTGTGAATCGCCGAGGGCATTGCCAATCGCAATCACCGTTTCACCGGGTCGAACCTTCTTACTGTCGCCGAAAACGGCGACGGCAGGCACCGGCACATTCACCTTGATCACGGCGATATCGTTGGTGGGGTCACCGCCCACCAGGCTCGCCGCGGTCGAAATACCATTCGCGAAGGTCACGTTCAAATTTCGCTCCTGAGTCACCACATGATAGTTCGTCAGGATATAACCATTCTTGGCGATGATCACACCCGAGCCGGCGCTGGTCGACTGCGTCGCCCCGTGGAAGCTCAGCCGAGGTTGCTGGTTATTCAGGATGCTTACTACCGCCGGCCCTGCCAGGTTGGCCGCGTTGGCCGCCGGCGACCTGGCATTGTCGAGGGCGGTCGGCTGCAAAGTGAACCGGTGAGGCGACTGCATCTCCACGGCGTCCCTGGACCCATCATCGTGGTGCGCGACCATCGCGCCCGCGCCCGCGCCCGCTGCCCCGCCCAAAACGAGGCTGAGGACGGCCACACCCACGGCGAAGCGCGGGCTGACCCCTCGGCTACCGACGATCGGGCCAAGACGCTGCGTTTTCGCCGGCTCAGGCCACAGGGAAGTTGCCGTAGCCGCTCCCGAGGCCGAGATCCGAGATCGGGAGTCCGCTGCTTTGGGTGTGGAGGGGTTGGCGCGTCGCGGATCATCGTCCGCAGGCCGCGTCTCCCCGTCATTCAGCGCCTGCATGGATTGGCCGTCTCCTCGTCACCCGGTTTCCCTGTCGCGGCCATCCAGCCACTCTACGAAGCGTACCGGTTGCTTGGTTAATAGGAGGCTAGGTTGCGATTAAGAATGTGTAACAATCGGCGAACCGTGAAGCCCTACCAAGCAGTATGTATGGGAGGGAAACTCGCATCAAGCCGTATCAAACAGTATTTCATGCAACTCCGCCCATCTCGAATGAACCGGGGAGACGGACGGCTATAGATACAGCGAGCGCCTGCTGGGTGACCGCTTCCGGCTGGGGCAGAGGGGACGAGCGGCAATGCACACCGAACTGAGGAGCAGACTTTAGACTGTTGCTCTTATCTTGGAGATGCTACGTTATGCTATGGCTCCCGCGCGCGGCAAGCAGGCCGGAGGCTGGCTCTCCTCGGCCTGGCGGGACCTATGGCTCCTGCGCGCGCGGCAAGCAGCCGGGTCCTGTCATGAGTCAGCTTACCTTCAACTTGCAGTGAAAGGGTTTCCCGTGCGCCGTGTACTCTCGCTGCTCAGTCTAGCCTGCCTCCTGGTGGAAATTATGGCGGCCGGCAATCCGATCCCCCGCGTGTCTTCAGTGACTGCCGCGGCAACCACACTGGGGCCAACTGGTCCAGTGGGCGCGCCCGACACGGGCAACGATAACAATATCAGCGCTTCCCCGGTGAC
>JAICHN010000304.1 GCA_025924845.1 Chloroflexota bacterium
TGGTAGGCCGCCAGACCAAGCAGATAGTGTATGCGCGGGTCGGTAGGCTGCAGTCGTTCGGCGCGCAGCAGGTCGGCCGCGGCGGTGGGGGCGCCGATATGCGACAGGGCACGACGCACGTATGCCTCGGCCAGCCCGGTCTTCAGCGCGTCGGTTTGCGGAGCAATCGCGCGCCAGATCCTAATCGCCTCGTCGAGCTTGCCGCCCTGGAAAGCGTACAGACCATCGCGCGCCGGATCGGGCTGGGCCGGCTGTTTGACCTGGTCGAAAATGCGAAGCGTGGGCCGTTTTTTGTGTTTCGCCACGAGGTTCTTCTACCCTCCGATCCGCTCCTTCCGATGTAGCGTACCGCACCGCGCCTTCCGCGTCTCATTGCAGGGTTAGGGCGGCAATCCGCATAAGGTTATTGACGCCCGATAAGCCAAAAACGTACGGTAAGACCCTGTCGAATCGGTGAGCCATACGGCCGGAGAGAAGGATTGACCATGGGCACGCGCGTATATCTGCTGATCGGCACCAAAAAGGGCGGTTTCATCCTGGAGAGTGACGAGCGCCGCGCCACCTGGTCGCTCCGCGGTTCCTTTTGTGACTCCTGGCCCATCTACCATATGAGTTACGATCCCACGAGCGGGATGATACATGCCGGCGGCGGCGATAACTGGTACGGGCCGGCGGTCTGGACGAGTCCGGACTTCGGGCAGACCTGGACGCATTCGAGCGAGGGGATCACTTACGGCGACGACGGCCCGAAGATCAGCAAGGTCTGGCACGTCAAGGCCGCGCACGGTAGCCTGTTCGCCGGGGTTGACCCGGCCGGTCTCTTCCGCAGCGACGATGGCGGTTCCCATTGGTCGCAAGTGGCCGGGCTGCGCGCCCATCCGTCCTACCCGTCCTGGGCTCCAGGCAATGGCGGTCTCTGCCTCCACTCGATCGTGGCGCATCCAGATGACCCGCGCCAAATGTGGGTAGGGATTTCGGCGGTCGGCGTATTCTATACCAACGATGGGGGCGTCACCTGGGAATCGCGGAATGCCGGTTTGAGGAACACATTTATTCCAGAACCATTACCCGAAACCGGCTACTGTGTTCACAAGGTAGTGATTGCCCCGGACCATCCAACCCATCTGTATATGCAGGCTCATGAGGGCGTCTATCGAACAGCGAACAGCGGTGGCAGGTGGCAGGAGATCACCGCCGGTCTCCCCAGCGACTTCGGCTTTCCCATGGCCGTCCACCCTCGCAACCACGAGACAATCTACACGATCCCGCTGCGCGGAAACGGGCGGGTTATGCCGGAGGGACAAGCGGCGGTGTGGCGAAGCGTTGATGCCGGCGACACGTGGCGGAAGCTCACGAACGGACTGCCGGAAGAACATGCCTATCTCGGTGTACTGCGTGACGGCATGGCCGTAGACACGCTCCCCCAGGCGGGAGTCTACTTCGGCACTACCTCGGGAGAGCTGTTCGGCAGCGCGGATGAAGGAGAGTCGTGGACATCGCTCGCCGCGCGTCTGCCTTCCATCTGGTCCGTGGAAACGGCCGTCGTCGAGGGATAATAAGGATGGCGGAGGTTACCCTTCCTCAATCACTGGTACGGCTCTTTCCCGGAGCGCCGCGGAACTTCCAGGGCGACGGTGCGAGCGTGCTCGAGCTCATTGACGATCTGGACCGCCGCTGGCCCGGCATGCGGAACCGTCTACTCGATGCAGGCCCGGCCATCCGGACCCATCTGATCATTTTCGTGGATAGGGATATGGCCGAGCTTTCGACCCCTATCCACGCACAGTCCAGGGTTCTGATCGTCGCGGCGGTGTCGGGCGGCTGACCGCACCGCCGACCGGTTATGCAGCCTACCGGCCCGTTCGACCGCGCTTGTACACCGAGTGCCTCATGATAACGATACCGCAGTCACGGGCGGCGCCTCATCCGGTGCGCCGCCCGGACCCGTAGGCATGGATACCAGGCGACGAAGCTTGATCGCGGTGTCCGCCTCCGGTAGCGGCCGGTAGCCTTCCTCTTGCTACCAATCATCCACCACCGCTATGGATCACTCTGAACATTATGTCGTACGGTACACTCATGGCAGCCACTCGCGGACGGAGCTAAGACGTCTCCTCTCCAGAGAGTCTGCTACCTGTTCGCTCAACTCGATCATGCATCACGCGCCTTATGCCTGCTACGAGAGGAAGAGGATGGGCCATGCTAAACCCTGAGGTGGAACCGGGAGCACTCTCCGATCTTGACCGTTTCATCTTCGAATCTTGGGGTTATCTGATCATCCGGAATGTCTTGAGCGCCGAGGAAGTGGAAGAGTGCCTTGCCGCGTCGCGGCGCATCCACGCGGCTGCCGGCACGGCGGCGTGGGGTCAGGTGGGGCGGAGCTACGAGACCGAGCTTTCCCTGGAACGACTGATCGACCATCCCGGCGTACTGCCAAAGGTACGAGGACTGCTTGGCGACCGCTTTATTCTGCAGTCCGGCTGGAATACCATGCAGCCCGCGCACGGGAAGATGGGTCGCTGGCATCAAGACGGCTCGAATGCCTATGACTTTTACAAGCTGAGCTACCCGATTCCGCTCATCCAACTGCGGGCCTCCTTTCTGCTGACCGATCAGAGCAGTCCCAGTATGGGCAATATGGAGTTGATTCCCGGTAGTCACCGTAGCGCCGTACGGTTGCCTGACATGGTGCGGGCCGAAAACGCGGACTCTGCCATTGGCCACGTGATCTGTGCGCCGGCCGGCGCGGTCCTGCTGTTCCATAACGCGGTGTGGCATCGCGCCTACGAGCATGTGGGAGACTACGATCGCTTCACGATGCACATGATTTATAGTCCGCCCTGGGTGAGGGCTTCCGATCGATTGGCGAACTCCCCGGATTTTCTACAGAGAACCACGCCGCTGCGCCGGGCGCTGATGGGGGAGTATGAGCGATCGGATGCTCCCTTCGGCGCGAACTATCCGGCGCTCCCTTTTGCGGAGTAGGGGCGAGGATCGGGCGTATCTAAGAAGATGGGCCGGGCAAGCCCGGCCCATCTTCTTAGATACGATCACCGGGAGCCGCGTCAGCCGCCGCCCGAGGGCCGGCTATGCGCCGGCTGCCGCGGTCGATCATGCCGCGGCGGGGAATCCATAGCGCAAGAACAGATGGCTGTCTCCCCGCCGAACGCTGAGCAGTGTCCCCCAGAGCGGTTGGTCCGGGGCGAAGAGATGCCCGGCCACCAGACCAGGCCGTTCCACCGACCGGTCACGGCCGGCGACTTGGGGCGCGAGGGTCAGATACAGCTCGTCCAGGCAGCCCGCCGCGAGGAAGTCACCCATCAACCGCGGTCCGCCCTCGACCAGGATCAGTTCGCTTGAACAGGCAGTGCGCACCGCGCGTAGGATTGCCTGGGCGTCCAACCGCTGACCGGATCCCTGCACGGCCTGGACCTGGGTCGATCGCGGCGGATCGCGTTCGGCCAGGCGCCGGGCGCCCTCCATCGTCGTCAGCACCAAGACCTGGACCTCTCCGGACTGAAATATCGGCAGACAAAAGTCAAGATCGCCTCGCGCGGTGACAACGACGTTCAATGGTTGGTCCTTCTTGTCCAGGTCCGCGCGCAACGATTGGTACGCCTGGGCGAAGTCGGGAGCGGCGTAGGCGGCGGTCCAGCGATGCCGGGATACGGCACGGAGTGTGCCCGCGCCGACGATCACCGCGTCGGAGACGGCGCGCAAGAGTCCCATGATTGCCCGGTCCTGCTGATTCTCCCCGCTGATCGGCCCTCCGCCGGCCTTGCCCGGTATGTTCAGCGACACCACCCCATCCAGAGTAGTGACAAAGTTGCCGATGATCGACGGGCGGGCAATGTGCGTCGGTACCTGAAGCCGGCCGTAGAGCGCGGCCAGTGCGGACGGCAGCGGCACGTTGGCGCCCTCGGTACAGTCGAAGAGCACCTCCAATGGGGCCGGGGCGCTCATGGCCGAACGCCGCATATGGACAGGAACTCGGCCCGCAGGGCCGGGTTGTCGGCGTATTCTCCGCGCCAGAAGGTGGTGCGGGTCATGGCGGCCGTCTCGCGCACGCCGCGCATCTGGGTACAAAGGTGATAGGCGTCCAGATACACCGCGACGCCGTGCGGTTGCAGCATAGCCTCCAGCGTATCTGCTATCTGTTGGCCGATCCTCTCCTGGACAGTGAACCGCTTGGCGTGCATGCGTACCAGGCGGGTAAGCTTGGAAATGCCGATGATGTGCTCGTGGGCGATGTACCCCACGAAGGCGCGTCCATGAAACGGCAAGGCGTGATGCTCGCAAAGCGCGAAGAGGGGGATCGGCCCCTCCGCCACCTGGCTTACCGCGCAATCAGGCGCACCGCGACATTCGGTTTTGAAGACGGTGATCAGCTTGGGGTCGCCCTCGTAGCCTTCGGTCGCGTCAAACATGGCGCGGATGAAGCGCCTTGGCGTAGCCCGCGTGGCCGGAGTATCCAGCTGTAAGCCGAAGGCGGTGAAAATCTCCGCCATGTAGCCCTCGAACCGCCGCATATCCGAGTCGCCTACCTGACGCCGGTGCAGGTCCATGGCGGCCTGAAACTCTTCCTCATCCTGCTCTTGCCGTGCAGACATCATTCGCTCCCTATGGTTTCAGGTGGACGCACCCTGGGCCGTCTGTCCGGAGTCCGCCGCTTTCCGCGGTAACCGGCCCTTCAGATCAGCAGGCTGGTAGGTACGGGATTCAGCCAGCAATTCCCGGGCCGCGTCCACCTGATCCCATACATTCCACATCAGTGCTCCACGCACCTTGCCGGATCGTAGGTAGTAGATAACTCCCTCGTGAAATGGATCGGTCCAATCCGCGACGGTATCAAGCCTGCTGTCGAGATCGCCTACCGCTTCATAGCCTAACTCGAAGAGGTCGGAGTAGAAGAGAGGGATGTGCGTATACGGATCCTGCTCGCCGGCCATCGCCCGCCCCGCCAGCCGTCCCATGGCGTTGGCGTTGTCCTCGTGTTCGACGCGACGGCGTCCGCCCAACGTCAGGTCGGGGAACTCGGCCACGTCGCCCGCCGCGTAGATGTCGGGGTGGCTGGTGCGCAGGAATTGATCGACCTGGATGCCGTTCCCCACCGTCAGCCCGGCGTCCTGGGCCAGGGCGATGTTCGGCTGAATGCCGATTCCCGCCACTACGGCGTCGGCCGAGACCTCGTGACCGCTCTTGGTCTTGAGGACCAGTTGCTCGCCGCGCGACTCCAGTCCCACCGCCGTGTCGCCCGTCCGCACTTCCACGCCCTTTTCGCGGTAGAAATCGGTGACGAACCGTCCCAGATCGCGCGGGAAGACCCGATAACCGATCACCTCCTCGGGGAGGAGGATCACGACTTCCTTGCCGTTCATCCTTAAGGCGGCGGCAATCTCGGAGCCGATGAAGCCGCCGCCGATGACCGCGAATCGCCGATGCTTGTCGCTGAGGGCGCGCAGTTCGCGGTAATCAGCCACGGTGCGATAGTAGATAATGTGATCGTCGCCGAAAGGAAGGCGACGGGGCGTCCCGCCGGTGGCCAACAGCAGTTTCTCGAAGGCGTAGATTGTCCCCCGCGTATCGGTGACCTGCTTATTCGCCACATCGATAGCCGCCACGGTGCAACCTAGATGGAGGGTCGGGGGGCTGTTTCCCAACTCGCTCCAGATGCTCTCGAAGTCCTCGCCCTTCCACAGCCCCTTGGTGAGCGGGGGCCGGTTATAGGGGCGATCGTCCTCGGCGCCGATGAGCCCGATGGGACTGTTTGCGTCTATCTCACGGATGCCGCGCGTCGCGGCGGCGGCGGTCATTCCGCCGCCGATGATCAGGAACTTATAATGGATCACGGTCATCCTCGGCTTTCTGCTTGTACGCTTTTCCGTGCCGCCGGGTGTTCAGCAACTCCTCTCACCAAAGAAGGCATATCTCTTTTGTACTATGGCCCGCGTAAACTTTAGTTGTCAACGTAGGTGAACGGCCCTTTCCTTGAACTTCGGTCTTCTTTCCGGCGTGCCGGGAAGCATCGTCCGGCCCACCCTGTAGAATGACTATATGCTCCTTGAGCTTACGATCACCGACTTCGCCATTATCGATCAGCTTACTATTCGCCTGGACTCCGGCTTTACGGTGCTTACCGGCGAGACGGGAGCCGGGAAATCGATCTTGATCGATGCCGTCAGCGTCGTTCTGGGCGGCCGAGCCGGCGCCGATATGGTGCGCTCCGGTAGCCGCACGGCCCGTGTTGAGGCCATTGTCGGTCTGGACGATCCTGATCTCGCGCAGTCCGTAGCAGCGGTGCTGGATCAGTACGACCTGCTCGATGCCGAGGACCCGGGTACGTTGATTCTGGCCCGCGAGATCGGTAGTAA
>JAICHN010000305.1 GCA_025924845.1 Chloroflexota bacterium
GCAAACCGGCTGTTCCATCATCGAGCATCCCACTGAGAATCACTCCGATGGCGCGAGGGCCATAGGCGCGGCTCGCGCTGCGAAACAAGGGATCGATGGCCGGACGGAACCCATTCTCCCTGGGCCCCTCTACCACGTGCATGTGCCCCGGCGACACCAGGAGATGGTGGCCGGCCGGCGCCACATAGACGTTCCCTACCTGGACAGCACCCCATCCGCCACGGCGACGACCGGCAGTGGGCAAACACGGGCGAGGAGGCTGGGAAGTAGGCTCGGTCGGTTGGTAGTGTGGAGCACGATGAAAACGGCGGCGAGATCGCTTGGCCGCCCGGCGACCAGGATCCGCAACGCCTCAACCCCGCCGGCAGACGCTCCCACTACGATAACGGCGGGGCGCGCCATGGCGCTTCCTTTTCACTCCGCGCGAGTCCCCCCACCGCGTCTCCCTACTGTTAGTGTACTCCCCCGTGCCGAAGAAGCCGGTATGGCTCAACGCGCGGGGTGCGCCCCGCCATCTCGATGCTGTTGCCGAAATAGGAAATGTCTGGCCAGGCGGCGGGTTCGATACTCACCTTCAGTCCGAGTTTTTCCAGGCAAACTGTTGGCGAAATCGTCTGGGAGCGCGAGACATCCACAAGTGGGTCCCGGCTCGTCCTCGTGGGCGACGGGGACGAGCGAGACGCTCGCGCTCCCCGTGGGGTCAACACGGGATCGATTTCGCCGGCAGTACCACGTTTGTGGAAATAGGGCCGACCGGCTTCGCGGTCACGACCCAGGCCCACTTGGTTCGGCCACGGGCCACCCGGTAGCACGTGGCTGCCGCTAGGGCCACGGCGGGCTGGGAGACCCGCGCTCCTACAACGCGACCTCGACCATAAATGTGCGGTCCACCCGATCCCCCGGGTGCCCCGAGAGAGGAGCACGAGCCTGAAGACTTAATCATTACCCCCCAGTCACGCCAAAGCGCGTCCCAGAGGTCGTCCTCCAATCACGCGGCAGGCTTGCGCCGCGGTTTCCGACGGAGCCCGCGGCGCATGGCGTCCGCGAAGCTGGGGCTACAGAGTCCGAGGCCCGGCATGTAGGTGCCGCCGGCTGGATCAAGGGCCTGTAATCGGCTCGTCAATTCGGCCGTTGACTGGCAGCCCAGCGCCTCGCCCACCTGTACTTCCGGAATGAAACCGCGCGCCTCTACCTCGCTAAGCACGCCCTCCAGCGCCTGTGCTCCCGCATCGGCCCGCCCGCCGCCCCAGCGCCTATCAAGCGCCGCGACGATCTCGGCCGGCTCGGCGTCCCACTCCACGGCGGCTACCTCCGTGGGTATCGGCTCGGCGCGGTCGGGCAGGCGGAGCGCCAGTACGGGCAGGCCCGCGTCGTGGAGCGCCTGCACGGCGGCGACATCAGCATCCGCGGCGACGGGCCAGAGGAGCACCTGGCGCTCGTCACGACGCATGGCATAGGGCGGTACGGCAAGCCCGGCCGGCGATATGATCGGCTCCGCCGCGCCGACAAACTGCCAGCCTCCGGTCCCGCCCGTCGGCCTCCGGCGCTGCCAACGGTCGGCAAGTTCAGGCAAGGGCTTGGCGGATCGAACGATGCCGGTAGCGCCGGTGAGCGCCGGCAGGGTTCCCCGATCGAAGAGATACCAGGCCGGCTTACCCCCCACCCGCACCCGTGCTCTGCCGCTCTTCAACAGGGAGGGTGCGACGGACGCGGCGGTATAGAGTGCGCGGGCTACCCGGCCGCCCCAGCGCGAAAAGTTGCCGAAGACATCCGCTCGGTTATGCAGGCGCGCTGTGCCGGCTTGCTCGGTCAGCGACACCCCATAGGTACGGCAAGCGTCGGTGAGGGCGCGATAGGCTCCATCGCTCATCTCAGGAAACTCCAGAAAAACAGCGTTCCGGACGAGAGCATGGACCACCTGAAAGTTATAGAGCGCGACCACCAGGGCCGGTTCGGGCACCTCGCCTACCCGCACCAGCACGGCATTTTCCTCCGCGTCGAGGGTGAAGAGCTGGTCCAGCTTCGATGCCGAGAGGCCCAGGCGCGGGACCAACAGCGGCAGCGACGCGTCACGTTCGCCGGTGAGGAAGCCGGCCCCTTCCCGGTTCACCGCGTCAAAGAGATGCAGGCGCAGTTCGGTGGGGCTGTGAATGCCGTGCCGCGCAAGGCGTGCCAGATCGGGCGCGTCAAGCACCTCCGCGAAGTGCAGGGTGCGCCAGCGATAGGTGGCACTCAGACAGGCTACCAGGCCGCGCGCCACCTTGGGCTCGCCGAAAAAGCGCACCAACATCTCCGGTTCGAAGTCGCGGCGCTTGCGGCCGAGCCGCGCATGGAAGTAGGCGAGGGCTAGACCTACCTGGCCTTCCATGGCGGCGGGGTCCAACAGCTTGGGATGGCAGTACCGCTCGCCATCCCCACGTGAGCGTACGGTCTTCTTAATGTCCGCTAATCGGAATGGCATTGGTCCTGGCTCCTCGATCCGGCGCTGCCGCCGTATTACGCAACGCGGCCCTCGCGCGGGCGGCGCCGTGTCGCGGATCGTCCCTCGCTGGTGTGTCTGGTAATCAGTTCGTAGAGGATCGCCTGCGTGGCTTTCGGTCGCAGGACGCGCCCGAGGCGCTGGATGTATTCGCGGGTGGCCGCGCTGCCGCTCACCACGATTGCCACGCCGGCGTCCGGCACGTCCACTCCTTCGTTGAGCACGCGTCCGGTAATCACCTTGCTGTATTGGCCGGAACGGAAGCGCTCGAGCACCTGGCGTCGCTCGCGGGCGGGGGTTCGGTAGGTAATGGACGGTAGTAACAGCTTGCAACTCATCCGATCTACGATGGCGTTGAATTCACTGAATACGATCACCTTCTCGTCTCGGTGGCGAGCCAGCAAGTCGGCCGTCAGGTCGATCTTGGCGCTTGCATTGAGCGCAATCAGCCGCGCCTCGTGATGGGCCTGCAAGGCGCCACGGGCGGCGGGATCGACCGCCGCGCGGCGGATCAAGTCCTGAAAGGCCGCCGCGCCGGGTGCGGCATGACCGCGCCGCCTAGCCATATACCAGCGGTACTCGGTGCTGAGACCCTCGTAGCGGAGGCGCTCCTCGGGCGAGAGGTCGACGAAGAGGCGCTTTTCCACGAACTGGGCGATATGCCCATCACGCGCCAGTTCCACGGGCAGCTTACGATACACCTCCGGACCAACCAGGTCGTGGAGATCCTGTTCCTTACCATCCATCCGCTCCGTCGTGGCGCTCAAGCCGAGCAGATAGGGGGCGCCGACCAGGCGCGGGATACGTCGGTAGCCTGCGGCGGGCAGGTGATGCACCTCGTCGAACACCACCAGACCAAAGCCGCCCAGCAGCCGCCCAGGCATCTGCGCGGACTGATAGGTGATCACGGTGACCGGCCCCTGATCGCGGCGCCCGCCGCCGATCACCCCTACGGCGTCAGCGGGTAGGCCCAGGCGTTCCACCAACTCGGCCCTCCATTGCTCGAGCAGTTCGATCGTGGGCACCACGATAAGGGTGCGAGCCCCTATCGCCTCCATGGCCATCATGGCTACAACCGTCTTGCCCGATCCGGTGGGGAGCACCACCACGCCCCGTCCCTCCGCGTCCAACCAACGGTGCACCGCCTCGCGCTGATAGGGCCGTGGATGCAGCGAAAGCGTCAAGGGCAGATCGAGCGCAAGCTCCGGCCGCGCTAGGGGTAGATCCGGGAAGTCGGCGCCGCAATTGGTGAGCGAGGTCGGCGCCGCCAGCGGATCCAGCGGATCGATATGGTCGAGATCCAGATCGTCGTCGTCCATCCTCATGCCACGTCCGCAAGCCGCCCAACCACGGCACGGGCAGCCCGTGCCAGGTTCGCCTCGCGCACCTCGCCGAAGCCGAAGAGCATCTGGACCTGCCGCTGTTCGGCGGCGGCGATCAAATCAGTGGCCGAGCGTACGCCAAGCGCGGCATAGAGGCGCTGCGCGGTCTTGGGGCCGATGCCGTCCACGGCCATCAGGGCGCGGATGTGCGCCGGTTGATCCTCCAGCAAGTCCTCATAGAAGGCGAGGCGGCCGTTGGCGATCAATTCGGCCAACTTCTTGCCGATGCGCTTGCCGACACCGGGCAACGGCAACTGCTCGCCGCGGGCCACGATGGCCGCGGCATCCTCCTGGAGCGCGAGGATGCGGCGTGCCGCGCGCCGATAGGCGCGTACCCTATAGATATTATCCTGAGCCAGATCGAGAATGGTGGCGATATTAAACAAGATGCAGGCGATACGCCGATTATCGATAGCGATCGGCTTCCTCTCTGAGAGCGTAACCATAATGCACCCCCTTAGACTCCTCTATTTTAGCATTTTTGTCCTATTAACTCAAATGCTTGGGAGCGCCGATCGCCTCGATCTCCTCAACGACGGTCATATTCCGGTATAATGAGAAACTTCACTGCATAGTCTCGCCTGACCGTGGATCAACACCGACGAGGCGGTCGGTCAACGTTGAGCCAATCGGCATCGTAGCGCTCACGGCGCGGGTACCGCTGCAGACACTCAGCTAAGATCATCGCTTGGATCAGGGTTACGCTACCCACGGAGGGAAGAGATGCACACATCTCATTCGGGCCACGGTCTTCCCCCAGCCCAGGGGCTCTACGATCCGCGGAACGAACACGATGCCTGCGGGATGGGCTTCGTGGCCAGCATTCGCGGCGAAAAGAGCCATGACATCATCCGCAAAGGGATCGAGGTTCTGATCAATCTCACCCACCGTGGAGCCTCCGGATCCGACCCCGAGACCGGCGACGGCGCGGGCGTATTGATCCAGATCCCTCACCAGTTCTTCGTGCGCGAGTGCCGCGCCGGCGGTTTCGAACTGCCGGAGCCCGGCCTGTACGGAGTGGGCATGGTGTTCTTGCCGGTGGACCGCCATCACCGCTTGCAGTGCGAAGGGATCTTTGAACGGATCGTGCGCGAAGAAGGGCTCTTGGTGCTCGGTTGGCGCGATACGCCCGTCGATGGGAACGCAATCGGCAGGCACGCGCGGGCATCGCAGCCCTACATCGAGCAGATTTTCGTGGGCCGCCCGGCGGACCTGGACGAGGATGCCTTTGAGCGCAAGCTGTATGTGGCGCGGAAGCGCATCGAGACGGAGATTGCCGCCTCCACTATTCAGGACAAGGGCATGTTTTACGTGCCTTCGCTCTCGGCGCGCACCATTATCTATAAGGGCCTGCTCCTGGCGCCGCAAATCGTCGATTTCTACGCCGAGCTTTCCGACCCTGAAGTAACCAGCGCGCTCTGCCTGGTGCATCAGCGCTTCTCCACCAACACCTTTCCCAGTTGGTCGCTGGCCCATCCCTATCGCTACATCGCTCATAACGGTGAGATCAACACGCTGCGCGGTAATGTGAACTGGATGCGCGCCCGCCAGTCGGTGCTTGCCTCGCCGCTCTTCGGCGACGACATCAAGAAGTTATTCCCCATTATCCCGCCGAGCGGCAGCGATTCGGCGGCCTTCGATAACGCGGTGGAACTGCTCTTCCAGGCGGGTCGCACGCTGCCCCACGTGATGGCCATGCTGATCCCGGAGGCCTGGTCGGGTAATCCGCACATCAAGCCCGAGAAGAAGGCTTTCTACGAGTACCACGCTTCGTTGATGGAGCCGTGGGACGGCCCGGCCGCCATCGCCTTTACGGACGGCCGCGTGATCGGCGCCACGCTCGACCGCAACGGCTTGCGTCCCGGCCGATACCTGATCACCGATGATGATCTCGTCGTCCTGGCTTCCGAAGCGGGTGTGCTGGATGTTCCTTCACAACATGTGAAGCGGAAGGGACGCCTGCAGCCCGGCAAGATGTTCCTCGTCGATACCGTGGCGGGCCGGATCATCTCGGATAAGGAAATCAAGCAGCAGTTGGCGGAGCGGCAACCTTATACGCAGTGGCTGGCCGAGAACCAGATCACCCTTGATGAGTTGGCCGAGCCCTCGCGCGTGCATGGCGCGGACCCATTCACGCTGTTGCGCCGGCAGCGCGCCTTCGGCTATTCCGAGGAAGATCTGCGTATGATCCTGGACCCCATGGCAGTGAAGGGCGAGGAGCCTGTCGGCTCGATGGGCACCGACACCCCGCTGGCCTGTCTTTCCGACCGTCCCCAGGCCCTGTTCAACTATTTCAAGCAACTCTTTGCCCAGGTCACCAATCCGCCCATTGATTGCATCCGCGAGGAACTGATTACTTCGGCGGAAACAACCATCGGCTCTGAGCGCAATTTGCTCAACCCCGTTCC
>JAICHN010000306.1 GCA_025924845.1 Chloroflexota bacterium
CGCTCTCCTCGCGGGCCAGCACCTGGATGACGGTAGGGGTCAAGCCGGCGCGGCGCAACGCGGCCATGGCCTCGGCCGTGCCGGTGGGAGCCAGCAGATCCGAGATGAGCACGGCAAGCCCCTTGCGCGGCGCCGCGCAATAGGAGGCGGTAGCGGCGCCGAGATCTACTATGCCTTCGGGCCGCAGGCCGTCGAGCACCGAGAGCAGGCGGCCCGTATGATTCTTGCCGCGTAAGCGGGGCACCGCCTGCGCCCTGTCCCCATGCAGCACCCCCAACACGACATTGTCGTAGCGAGCCAGCGCCACGCAGCCGAGCGCCGCCGCCAACTTTTGCATGACGCGGAATTTTGAGGGAAGGCCCCAGGCCATCGATCCGCTGCAATCGAGCAGCAAGTGGAGGGTGGTGGCCTCGGTAGCCTCGGTCAGGCGCAGCGTAAGCTCGCCCAGCCGGGCATAGACATTCCAGTCGATCAAGCGGAAATCATCACCCGGCCGATAGTCTCGATAATCGGCGAACTCGACCGAGCTTGCCTTCCGCGGACTGGAGTGTTCGCCCGCGAAGCCGGTGGTGCCGTGGCGGCCCACGTACAGCGTGAGGTGCTCCAGCTGCTTGAGAAACGGCCCGTCGAGGAGCGGCCCCTCATGCTCGGTTCCGGGGAGGTCTACCCAGCCCCGCGTGGTTCCTTGCCGTAGCCTGGTTAGCCAGGCACGAGCGTTCATAGCCTACCTCAGTTGGGCACTTCAGGGACGACGGCGATGATCTCGTCCAGCAAGGCATCGGTGGTGAAGCCGCGCGTCTCGGCCTCGAAATTGAGGCTGATCCGATGGCGCAAGGCCAGGTGGACAGCGGCTCGAATATCTTCGCATGAAAGATTAAACCGCCCATCGAGCAGGCTGAGGATCCGTCCGGCCAGGCTGAGCGCCTGCGCGCCGCGCGGGCTGGAACCAATGCGAATATACTTGCGGGTCACCTCCGGCGCGTCGGGCGATTCCGGCTGCGTGGCCAGCACCAGGCGCACCGCATAATCCAATACGTAGCTGCCCATCGGCACCTCGCGCACCAGCATCTGCATGGCCAGGAGGGTATCAACACCGGCCACCGGACGGACAACTGCCGCCTCGTTCCCCGAGGTCCGCCGCACGATTGCCGCCAGTTCGCCCCGGAAAGGATACTGAACCAACACCTTGAACATGAAGCGATCGAGCTGCGCCTCCGGCAGCGGGTAGGTGCCCTCCATTTCAATCGGGTTCTGCGTGGCGAGCACGAAGAACGGCTCGGGGAGGCGGTGCGTCTGGTTGCCGACCGTCACCGTCCGCTCCTGCATCGCTTCCAGGAGCGCGCTCTGCGTCTTGGGCGTGGCCCGATTGATCTCGTCGGCCAGAATCAAATTGGCGAAGATCGGCCCGTGTTGAAAGGAGAGCGCGCGCCGGCCGGATTCATCCTCGGACACGATGCTGGTGCCGGTGATATCGGCCGGCATAAGATCGGGGGTAAATTGCACGCGCCCAAACTGGAGATCGAGGGCTCCGGCGAAGGCACGGACCAGGCTGGTCTTCCCCAGCCCCGGCACTCCTTCCAGAAGCACATGTCCGTTCCCGATCATCGCGGTGAGGACGCCGCGTGCCACCGCTTCCTGTCCGACGATCGCGTTGGAGATCTCAGCCAGAATCTTCCGCGCCGTCTCTTGAAACTCCTCGGGGCTGATCATCAGTTGCCTTCTCCGCTAAAATAGGCGCGCACGAGCGCCTGCTCCTCCGGCGAGAGCGGGATCGAGTCCGCCGGTATGTAGCCCTGGACGGTAGCCGAGCCGGCATAGCCGGCGCCCTGCTGCCCGTTACCGTCCGCCGATCCTTGCGGCGCAATCCGCACCAGTCCCTGTCCGTGGTCGCCGGGGCTGATCACATAGTGACCGCCCAGGGTGACTTGCGGCCCGGTGGCTGGGCCGGCCTTGTGGGTGGCCTGGTGAGGATTCAGATTAGACGGCAGGCTCGTGGCCGATCGTCCACGACGGAGCCCGTCGGGCAGATTGTTCTGGTCGCTTCCATTCGGGGCATGGCCTGCATCCTTACCGGTTCCCGCGTTTCCTTTGCCGCTCGTGCTTCCGGGCGCTTGCTGTATCCTTCCGGTTGAACCGGCAGGCGTGCCTTTGGAGGAACCGGCGGCGTGGTTGCCGGGTGAGCTTTTATCCTGACCGAACGGATTGGGGCCGGAGGGCGCGGCGGAATTCGCGGCCACGTTGCCGGACTGCGGTGCCCCCTGGCCGGCAGTCGGGTCCTGACCCTGATTCGGTGGACTGCTCGGGGCAGGGCCTGGCTGACCATTTTGCGGTCCGCTCTGGGGCGATTGCAGGTTGTTACGGCCCTGGCCGCCCGTACCTAATTGTCCCGAAGTGCCCTGGCCCGTCCCTGCTTGGGGACTGCCGCCCGTGCCCTGTTGTTGCCCCTGGCCGGCGCCGTTACCCTGGCCGGCCGTTCCGTTGGCCTTATGGGCGCCCGTTCCCGTTGTGTCTCCGGCGCCGGCGGCGAGCGAGCCGCCCGTGAGATAGGGACCGGCTCCGGAGGCGGAGTATTGCTCTCCTGGAGGGGCGGCATGGATTTGCAGCGAGAGGGACAGCGGGGGGATGCGCGCCTTGGTGGTGACGCGCGCCGTCGACGAGCCGGGCTGGTTACTACTGTGATAGTCGGCCGGGCTCAGTGGTCCCGCCGTCTGGGCCAGGGTGAGTGGATGGGCCCGTGCCGTCGTGCCGGGCCTGCCATGGCTCGCGGCGGCAATCGGCGCCGCGTGCTGGGGCATGGCGGCGATCAGGGCGAACGAGAGCGCGGCGATCCCCGCCGCGGGCAGCCATTCTCGGCGAGGCGCGCCGGTCCAGGGCACGGACGGCACCCGTTTGAGCAGGGCGAGCGCGGCGGCCATTTGTTTGTGATAGAGCTGTCGGTCGCCTTCCTGGCCGCTGATCTCCACGGCAGTGCCGAGCGCATCCCGCAGGCGGAAACGGCGATCCAGCAGTCGCGCCGTCTCCAGCGCGGTAGGGCGTTGGGCGAACGCGACCCAGATGCCGGCAAGGAGGCAGCAAGCGGCGGGGATCCCGAAGAGCGCGGGCGGCGCGATGCTCAATTGCCGCGCGATCAACGCGGCCACGAACAACCAGCAGGCGGCGAAGGTGAGGGCACGGGTCAACAGGTGCAGGGTCCGCCCTCGCCAGAGCCGGCGCTGATGCGGACGAAGCGCCGATCCCAGCGGGCCGGCGGGGAAGGCGGTCGGCTCGGGGAACGACAGGCGGCACGCGCCAAGCGAGAGCGCCCCCAGAGCGGAGCGGCCCAGTGCGAACCCCATGAAGGCGCGCCGGGAGGGGAGCACAAACCAGGCGCCGCGTCTTCGTGGCATCGTACCGGTGTTCCCTTACGGAGCCATCCACGAAAGATGGACTCCCTCGGCCGGGACATGACGTGGGCAGTGGACCCGCGCCAGGTCCCGATTCCTGTTTCCCCAGAGTACCATACACCACGCTATTGGGATAACGGGCTGTTAGGCCCGGCCGCGCCCCTGGGTGGTTCCATTAATAGAGAGTGAAGTGTGGAGGGATTTCGGACACGCGTCAAGGCCACGTTGTGCGAGGGCGCGGGGACGCCCTCATCACCGTCTCGCACGGACTGTTCAGGCCCGGCGTGCCGGCGCGTTGGAGCCGGGCACGAGCCCTTCCCGCTTCTCCTCTTCATAGAGGCGTTCGGTCACAAACTCCTTGAGCAGCGTTTGATAGCCCTTATGCCGCCTGTGGGCCAATACTTTGATCCGCTCAAGCGTATGCTCGTCGAAGCGGATCGCTACCGGCCTGGACGCCGATCGGGGCGGCGGCAACTCATCCGGGGCAAAGGGTTCCGCCTGGTCCCATAGGCTGTTGCTGAATTCGTGCTCGGCCCAAAACGCCTGTTCCTCCGCCTCATTCTGGAAGACGGGAATATCTTCCAGGCGCTCGATGGTGGTGAGGGTATGGGGTGACTTCGTGCTCATGGTTACTTTCCTCCTCGCCGGTAGCGTCCGCGCTCTCGTTCCGTCGCATCACGTGCCGTAACCACGCGGAGCAGATTCCCGCGCCGCGTAAAAACCACGAAAAGGATCCGGCCGGCCGCAGTTGCACCCAACACGCCGCGACGCCGCTCACCTTCTACTTGATAAACCGGAGCAGGCAGTCTCCCGCGATCGAGTAATGCCTCCTCGGCTTCCTCGGCACTGATACCGTGCATTGCGATGTGGTCGAGATTCGCGTCATCCCAGTCAAACAAACGATACGCCTGAACTATCCACTAGCCACCTTCCTTCAGTATATACCAGCGTAGCGACGCAGCTCTCCGTGCTACCGTGGTAGTGGAAGTGGGCGGAAAATCCGAAGACACTTGGCCTCTTCTACCTTAACCATCATCGATCCTGGCGTAGGGCGCTACCTGACGACGCTGTCGGCGGGTGGGTAGAATGCGGGACGAGCAATCTCCCACTCCGGCATAACCGGCCAGTCGGGCGTTCGGCGATATAGCCATTGACTTCTGGTGCTCCCACGAAGAAGTATGACTGCCATGTTGCCCACGCCCGAGAATCCGCCGAAGGAAGATGCCGCGTGCTTCAAGCCGCTGAAGAGTCTCCTCGTAGTGGGGTAGCGTCAAAAATAACGTGGCTATCTAGGCATCTTCTATCCCCCCTCCTCCTTCCGTTATCTGAACTGCCGTCTCGCTCGTGGCCTACAACAGCCCTTTGGGCTGATTGGCGGCTCCAGCCGTCTTGGAACAAAGGTGCCTCCGAACAAATACGTGCAATTCCGCACATTCCAGCAGTAGCTGTCGGCGCCGGTGCCGGGCACTGTAGCCTACCGCCCGCGCCAGGATCGATGGCCCAGGGCCCCTAATCGAGCAAGCCGTCCCTACACGTTTCCCTCTTGGCGCGATGGAGATGCCCGCCTGTCTGGCTGACGAGCCACCCTAGCAGGCGGTGATGCCCTAATGCGGAAATGATGTCAAGAAGGGGCTCACCGGCTGCAAGAAGCACGGATACAGCTTTATCCAGTCGTCGTCGGACCAACCTGCTCTGTAAGAAGATCCAAGCCTCGTAGCGCCGAATAGCGCGTCCAGCGTCACCTCGCCTGGCCGGAGTTGCTTTCCCACTTTTCTCGTTGGCCCAGAATCAGAGAGCAGCTCAGCCGGCAACCCCCGATGCATAGCAACGTGCGAGACGGGAGGAAACAACCATAATGAAGAATCTCTGGAAGGTAATTTGCGCGACTCTGATCGTGTTTGGCGGGATGGCGGCCGGCGGTACGGCACGAGCACAGATCGCGCAGGCGTCGGGCCACTATACGTGCGCGCGCTACGGCTTGAGCTTCGACGTGCCAGCTGGGTGGTCTAAAGTTGGCACGAATTGTGGCTCCGGCGAGGTTTATGCGGGATATGAAAGCAAAGATTCCAATGGGATTATGCTGATCACAGGTATCCCCTTTCCAGGGCAACTATCGACTAGCCAGATGAAGACTCTGCTGAACATCCCGGCCAAAGAGATGAAGATTCCAGTGAAGCCATCGCACTTCACGTCAGAAGTCATCGGCGGAGTCAGATTCTTGGAGGAACGGGTATCAGGGACCAATAAATACTATAAAGTAGCGTCTTGGAATCTACTTGCGGCAACCTCGAAGAATGGTATTGAGCTAGCGATCACTGGCTTGGTGAATCAACACGGCAACGGCCACGCGGCGACGGAGAAGAAGGCTATCTTGCATGCTCTTCACAGTATGCGGTTCAGTAAACCGACAAAGGCAGTGAAGAGCGCACCTCAGGCCCCAACCAGTTATTGCGACCAGGATTCGCATGTGTGCGTTAGCGCCAGCAACCTACATCGGGACAGCGGGGGTGATTCTCCTCCTCCCCCCGGCAGCCAATTCGCCGTCGTGCATATCAAGCTGGTGAATCAGGGTAACCAATCATACGACTACAATGAGTTTGACTTCGTGCTCAAGGGCGCTGACACGCATGTGGACTATCAACCTGACGCTATCGATCTCAATATCTCCAACAGTAGTCTAGGCGCCGGTACGCTCCTCCCCGGTGACATCGTGGAAGGGGATCTCGCCTTCCAAACCCCGTCCGGCGAGGAGTCGTATAGTCTCCATTGGCAGGCATCGCCCCTCGGAGACTACACCTCCGTACCTATCAACTAATCGGGGGATGCCGTCGGTCAAGGCTTACGTCTACGCAAGCCTTGACCGAC
>JAICHN010000307.1 GCA_025924845.1 Chloroflexota bacterium
CCATCGGCCTCTGCCCTCCTTGCGGGCGAGGCACAAAGCCCGAGGTCTGCTCGGTTGAGCCGGACCCTGTTTCACTGCTTTCTTCGGTCGTTGACGGACTGGACTCGACCGAGATCGGCGCGGGCTCTACGGAGGCGACGGCGCCGGCGGCCGACGCCGCCGCCCATTCGACCGACTGAGGGGCCGATTCGGCCGGCGAGGCCGCCGCCGCGGGCTCGTGGACCTGCCCGCCGGCTGCCCCATTCGCGCTGACCAGGTCGGTCGGCGGCTCGGCGGAGACGTCTTTGGCGCGCCCGCGACGTTGGGGCGTAGTCCGCCGCGCGGTCGTCGTGGCGATCGGCTCCGAATCGGAACCTGAGGAGGCTACGGCCGAATCAGCCGGCGCGACATCCGGTCCCGCCGGCGCGAAGTCCAGACTGGGCTGAGCAGCAGCGGCGCTGACCGTGCGTCGAGGGGCACGCCGCGTTGGACGCGCCGGCCCGGTCTCGACCTCGGTCGGAGGAGCCGTGCCTTCAGCCGAGGGAGCGGGCGATACCGCCTCAACGCTCGGAGTGGGGGGAGACGCCGGTGCAGCGGCGGGTGCTTCGGCTGATGTGGTCCCCGCGGTGGCCTTTCGGGTCCGCGAAGCGCGCGGCGTGGGTGCGGCCGGAGGCGTCGGCTCGGCATCCTGAACGGGAGCGGCAATGGTGCTTGCGGCTACAGAGGTTGCGGCGGCGGTCTTTCTCGTGCGTGTCTTGGCGGTTGTCGTCGTTGGTTCGGAGAGGCCGACCACCGCGAGATCGACCGGCGGGGGCGGTTGGGCGGTCACGCTGCCGGCCTTCCCACCGCGCGACCGAGTGGGGCGTTTGGCGGCAACTTCGTCATCAGTTAATAGTCGTGCCTTTGTCATACCTTACCCATTGCATCCTTTCATCGCAGGCTGCTCTTACCGTGATTCACGGTGCCCGCGATGCTACGCCACGCGGCGAAGCGAGGCTCCCGATGAATCTTGGGGCCACGCTCGGCGACTTGCGCCGGTGATCCCGTGCCCGTTCTATGTCGTAAAAAGGCTCCCGAGCCGTCATTTTCTATGGGCTGATCGACGTATCGCACTGTCTCTATACCAGGCGATAAACGCACTGCGAGGCCACGCGCGTTACCGCGCCGCGCCACGAAGCCAACCAAGAACGGCCCGAGCGGCTGATCCCATGTGTGATGGATCCAACTCCAGTCACGGCCACCCAAGTGGCCCTCAGATCACGATGCCCCGTCGTGTTTCAATCCCGCACCGGCAGTGCTCAAGTCTTCCGCGCCGATGCGAACCATTCATCTTCCGCGGGCGGTCTACGATCGGGCCGCGCCGCCGGAGCTACGGTATAGCCCCTGCCGCGGCATTGATACCCGCCTGCAAGATAATCCGTGCGTGTTCCGCCAACCGGCTGTCAGGGCGAGGAGATCCCGGTGGCCGTCCTCCTGGAGACTTATCCGACGCACCGCCTCTGATCCACCTGCCGGTTTGTGGCTCGGCCCCGCATTACTCCGAAGCGGCACACACGTGACAGGCGTTAATCTCCACCCGCAGTGTACCGCAAAAAAATGGTCATGGGAAGAGGGTTAAGAATCCTGAAATTGCCGGATTCCGGCGGAGCGCCGGGTATACTGGTATCCATGTGGATACACGAACCGGCGGCGGATCGCCATGCATAAAATCGCGAGCGTGGGGACTCCGGAAAAAAAGCCGGGCGCCGTTCGCCGTCCGCGGGCGATTGGGATCGCCCGCGATCAGCGGCGCTGGGATGCCCTGGTCGCCGCTCACCCGGAGGGTGGGTTCCTCCAATCCTGGACCTGGGGACGGTTCAAGCAGCACTTCGGGTGGGCGCCCGTGCGCCTCACTCTCCTCGGCCGGCCTGGGGCGCCGACGCCTGTCGCCCAGGTGCTTTTTCGCCGCCTCCCCTTCAGCCCCTTTACGGTGGGCTATATTCCGAGAGGGCCCTTACTGAACTACGAGGACGAGGATACGTTGGCCGCCATGACACGCGCCCTGGATCGCGTGGCCGGGCGCTATCGGGCAATCAGCGTTATCTGGGAACTGCCCGTGCCCGAGCAGCCTACGCTCGCCGCCCGCCTGGCGCGACACGGGTTGCACCCCGCGCCGGGCGTGCAGACTCGCTCGACCAGGCTGATTGACCTTTCTCCATCCCTGGAGGAAATTGTCGGACAACAGAAGCCGAAGTGGCGTTCGAACACACGCCTTGCCCGCAAGCACGGGGTGCAGGTGCGGCCCGCCGAAACCGATGCCGATCTGACGGCCTGGTACGCCATGCTGGAAACGACAGGTAAACGAGACGGCTTTACCGTGCGCGGTATCGACTACTATCGGCACTTCTGGGGATCCACGCGCGCCGGCGGAACGACCGCATTGTTGCTGGCTGAGCATGAAGGAGTGCTCCTCGCCGGTATTATGGTGCATCGCTTCGCCCACGAGGCCACCTACCTCTACGGCGCTTCGGGCGAGGTTGGGCGCAATCTGATGCCCAATCATCTCCTCCAGGCCGAGGCCATGCGGTGGGCCAAGGATCGGGGCGCCACACGTTACGACCTCTTCGGCATCGCCGACGATGACGACCCGGAAGATCCACTGGCCGGGATCACCCGCTTTAAGGCGGGCTTCGGAGGGCGGGCCATCACCTATGCCGGGGCGTTTGCCCGTGTCTACCATCCACTGCTCTATGCGGCCGTCCAGCGTCTGCGCAAGGGCGGCCTCGGCTAATGGCAACGGGAGATCAGGGACTCCGCGTGAAAGCGTTGGCCAGCGGCAGTTCGGCCAACGCGCTGCTGGTGGAAACGACAGCGGGCGCTTTACTGGTGGATGTCGGGTTAAGCGCCCGCGCCCTGCGCGAACTGTTGGCCCGGCATGCCGTGCATGGCTCGCCCCTATGCGGCATTCTGCTCACCCACGAACACAGCGACCATTGCGTCGGCGCCGACGTGCTGGCCCGCCAAACTGGAGCCCCGCTGGTCGGTACGCCGGGCACCCTGGCCAGGCTCCGCTTACATCCCCGCACGCCCACCTCCTCGCTGGCGGCGGGAAGCACCACAACGATTGGTCCGTTCGAGATCTACGCCTTTCCCGTCCCCCACGACGCGGCCGATCCGGTGGGCTATCGAATTGAGTGTGGGCCGTGGCGCGTAGGAGTGGCCACCGACCTCGGCCATTGCTCCCGCCATGTCCGTGAGGGACTGCGCGACACGCACCTAACCGTGATCGAAGCCAATCACGATCGAGGACGACTGGCCGCGAATCCCGGCTATCCCGCCCTACTCAAGAAGCGGATCTCGGGCGAGCGCGGCCATCTAGCCAACGAGCAGACCGCGGATCTCCTGCAAGAGTTTGCGGACTGTGACCACGACCGCTGGGTCTGGCTGGCCCACCTGAGCGAAGAGAACAACAAACCGTCCATTGCCCTGGCCGCCATGCGCCGCCATTTTCAGTTACTGCGCCGGCCTGTACCCTTCGAGATACAGGTGGCTGAACGGGATCGGCCAAGTGTTGAGTGGGATACGCGCGTGCTCCTCCGGCAGCGCGCCCTCTTCTAAGGGAGATAGCTACCGTGAAGTTGCACGAATATCAAGGTAAGGAACTCTTTCGCGCCGTGGGTCTTCCCGTGCCCAAGGGCGAGGTGGCCACGACGGCGGATCAGGCGGCGGCGATTGCCGAACGGCTGGGACGCGTGGTGATCAAGGCGCAAGTACACGTGGGCGGCCGAGGCAAGGCCGGCGGTGTAAAGGTCGCCGCGACACCTGACGAGGCGCGGCAGATTGCGGGCCGCATCCTCGGCATGGATATTAAGGGCCTCATCGTACGCAAGGTACTGGTCGAGCCTGCCCTGGACATTCAGACTGAATACTATGCCGGGATCGTGAACGATAGGGCGAGTAAACGCTTCGTCTTGATGCTGAGCAGCATGGGCGGGGTGGACATTGAGGAGGTCGCCCATAGTAACCCCGAAGCGATTGTCCGCCTACCGATCGACCCGGCCTACGGCCTACCTAACTTTAGGGTCTATCAGGCGATGCGCGATGCCGGATTCTCCGATGCGAAGTCGCGCGACCTGGGACGGGTGATCAAGGGGATCTACGATGCGTTGATTCGCTATGATTGCCTGTTGGCGGAAGTCAATCCCCTGGTGATCACCGGCGCCGGCGAGGTCATGGTGGCCGATGCCAAGGTCGATATTGACGACAATGCCCTGTTCCGCCATGCTGATCTCCTCCCCTACCGCGAGGAATCGTTCGACAACGACATGGACCGCCAGGCAACCGAGCAGGGCCTGACCTACGTCCATCTGGGCGGCGATATCGGGGTCATCGGCAATGGCGCGGGACTGGTGATGAATACCCTGGACGTGGTGACCGGGAGCGGCGGCAAGCCGGCCAACTTCCTGGATATCGGAGGCGGCGCCCAGGCCGATCAGGTGGTCAAGGCCATGACCATGGTGCTCAGCGATCCAGCAGTCAAGGGCCTGATCTTCAATATCTTTGGCGGCATCACCCGTTGCGACGAGGTGGCGAAAGGCATGCTGCAGGCTGCTGACCGCATGCAGATCCGCGTGCCTGTAGTGGTTCGGCTGGCCGGCACCCAGGAGGAGGCGGGCAGCGCGCTGCTGCGAGGCAGCCGTTACGTGCCGGTATCAAGCGTGCATGAAGCGGCTATACGCATTCAGGAATTGATTGCCTGATCGGCTGGGGCCGCGCGCGCGGCCCGAAGGGGGAACCACGTGGCCAAGAAACTGGAGCAATTTCCGGATATTGTGGAGACGGAGTTCTTCATCTCCTGGGATGACCCGGATACGGAAACCGTGAGTGTAGGATTCCTGGAGCGCAGCCTGGTTATGGACTTTGACTACGCGGAGTTTCTAGACTTCGCCGCAGTCGTGGACCAGGTGCGTGCCTACATCACCAAAGCGCGGGCCGATCGGGGCACTGGGCCTAATGGCTTGGGATTGCACGAACACTGATCGGGGCGCCGATTCGGCTCCGCCTTGCTGATCATCGGCATTACGGGTAATATAGCGTGTGGCAAATCCACGGTGGATGCCATGTTGCTTGCCATGGGCGCCACCACCGTGATCGATGCCGATCGTATCGTGCATGACCTACTGCGCGAGGACGAGGGGGTGCGGGCGGCCCTCCTGAAGGCATTCGGTCCCGAAGTATTTGCCGCGGACGGGCCGGTCGATCGCGCCAAATTAGGCGCGGTCGTCTTTGCCGATCCGGAAGCGCTGCGCCGGTTGGAGGGCATTATCCATCCTGCCGTGCGCCAAGCAGTCCGGAGGCGCTTAGCGGCGCTGCCGGAGGATGCAGTGGCAGTCGTGGACGCGGTCAAGTTACTGGAAGGGGATCTGGGAGCCCTGGCGGATCAGGTCTGGTGGATTACGGCGCGACCTGACCAACAACTCGAGCGGTTGATGGTTGGGCGAGGGTTGAGCCGTGAGGCAGCCCTGGCCAGGCTTCGGGCTCAACCGAATCTGGAGCAATTCCGCGATCGTGTACACGTTGTTATTGACAATTCGGGCGACTTAGCCCACACTCGCATGCAAGTAGAATCTGCCTTGAAGGATATTCTTGCCCCGCGATTGCCGCGCAGGCAAGGAGAAGAAATGGGGACGTAGTTATGATTGGAAAACCTGTACCGCTGACCACTGAGGGACGTGCCGAGATTGAGGCCGAGTTGGCCCATCTGCGCACGGTGCGGCGGCAGGAGATCGCCGCCGCGATCGGTGCTGCCGCGGAGGATGGTGATCTGTCCGAAAACGCCGCCTACGATCACGCCAAGGAGGAGCAGGCTCTGCTCGAGGGACGAATCGCTACCCTGGAACACCACTTGCGCAACGCAGTGCTGATTGAGTCCGCCCTGTCGCACGACACGGTGCAGCTCGGCGCGAAGGTGACCATCGAGGAGGATGGGGAGCAGGAGACGTACGCCATTGTGGGGCCGCTGGAGGCGGCGCCGCTCAAGGGGCGCATTTCCAACGAGTCACCAATCGGGAAGGCTCTCCTCAATCACAAACCGGGCGACACGGTGAAGGTGATGGCCCCTTCGGGAGAGCGTTGCATAAAGATCATTTCCATCGTTTAAGCGATCAGTCCCGCGCGGGGATGACACCCGGAAGGAGGCCGGATGCTCAGGCATCCGGCCTCCTTCTTGATACTGTTCTTGCGAAGTGGTCCGAGTGTCAGCCTTGCCTGGGAGCGCGAGCGTC
>JAICHN010000308.1 GCA_025924845.1 Chloroflexota bacterium
CAACACCCTCGCCGGTTCCGAGACCATCGCGCCCCCGCTGCCCACGCTGCCCTCGGCCGAACAGGTGGTGCTGGTGGTGGATGACAGCCTGACCATGCGCGTGGCCCTCAGCCATAGCCTTAGCCACGGCGGCTACACGGTGCTCACCGCTCGCGACGGCCAGGAGGCGCTGGAGACAATTCGCACCCGCGGCTTGCCGGATCTGATCACGCTGGACATAGAAATGCCCCGCATGGATGGCCTGGAAACGCTGTATGCGATCCGCAATACGCCGGGCGGCGAGTCGTTGCCCATCTTCATGATTACCTCGCGCACCGGCAGGCAACACCAGCGCACCGCCATGCAAATGGGCGCCACGCGCTACTTCACCAAGCCCTATCGCGATAGCGAATTCATCGGCGCCGTGCAGCAGGCCACTGGGAAGATTCTTCGCTCCACAGGCTAATAGCTACAATGAGGAACCGGGAAGGCATTCGCCCACTCCGGCGGCGGCCGCTATCGCTTGATCGAGCCCGAGCGCCATGCCGGCCGCCCAGGCCGAGACGAAGGCGTCGGCGCCCAGGTCCGCCCGCACTCTCCTCATATCCTCGTCGTAGAGCGCCTGATCGGCGGCGGCAAGGCCGGATCCAAGGGCAACGCGCAGGCTGGAGGCCGCCCCGAACAGGCGGGCCGCCAGATCGGCCTGCCCCTGTATGCTTGCCAGCGCCGCCAGGCCCTCCAGACAGCGGGCCGACTGCAGCCGGTCGCCTACCTCATGGCTGAGCGCCAGTCCCTCGGCAAAGTAGGCCCTGGCCCGCGCCGCGTCACGCTGCATGCGGGCTACCCCGCCGAGATTATGCAAGGCCCAGGCCATGCCGCGCGAATCGCCCATTTGGCGGCGCAGGGCCAGACTTTCCCCGCAGAGCGCCGCGGCACGATCGAAGTTGCCCAGATAGCGCGCGGTGGCGCCGAGATTGTTGAGCGCAACTGCAATCCCTTGCCGGTCATCAAGGTCACGGTACAGCGCCAGGCTGTCTTCATGCAGCGCGGTCGCCCGCGCATAGTCGCCCTGATCGCGGGCCACATTACCCCGCGCGTTCAACACGTCCGCCACGCCCCTGGTGTTCCCTAGCCGGCGGAAGAGATCCAGACTCTTATCGCACCACATAGCTGCCGGGCCGAGATCCATCTGCTGCATGGCGAGAGCGGCGGCGCCGCGCACGGCATCGGCCAGGACGGGCAGCGGCACCTCGCCGGGGTCGCGCAGCAGTTGATCCAACCAGAGACGCCCCTCGGTAAAGCGGCCATGGACATACCAGAGCCGCCATAGCACTCCCGCGATTCGTAGACCGATTTCCGTCGCGCCGCTCTCGCCGGCCCAGCGCAGTACCGCGCGCAGGTTATCGTGCTCACCGTCAAGCCGCTCAAGCCAGGCTCGCTGACCCGGCCCACTGAAATCGGGTTGGACTGCCTCCGCGAAGGCTAGATAGTACTCGGCATGGCGGCGGGACAACTCCTCCAGCGTCCCTTGATCCCGCAAGCGCTCACGCGCGTACTCGTGCAGGGTTTCGAGCATACCGATCCGTACCTCACCATTACGCTCGGTTTGCCGTACGAGACTTTTGTCGACCAGGGCAGCCGGCAGATCGAGCGACCAGGAGGCGCCGTGAATCGCTTCCAGCGCATCGAGCGTGCAGCCGCCCGCGAACACACCCAGTGAGGCGAAGAGGTGTTGCTCATCCGCCTCCAGTAAGTCATAGCTCCAGTCGATAGCGGCGCGCAAGGTCTGTTGGCGGGCAGGCAGATCACGGGGGCCGCCGACCAGCAGAGGCAAGCGCTGCTCCAGACGAGCCAGTAAGGCGGCTGGCGGCAGCAGACGTACAAGCGAGGCCGCCAATTCAATGGCCAACGGCAAGCCGTCCAGCCGCGCGCAGATCCGGGTGACTGCCTCTCCATTCAGCGTGTCTAGTTGAAACTCGGGTTTCACGGCCTGGGCCCGGTCCACGAACAGCCGCACGCCGGCATAATTGGCCAGCACTTCCAGGGGAAGGTTTCCACCCGGCTCGGCAACGGGCAGCGGCCCCACCTCATAGAGCCGCTCACCCCGCACGCGCAGCGCCGTCCGGCTGGTCACCACGATCACCAGGCGCGGACCATGCGCCAGCAGGTCAGCTACCAGCGGCGCCGCCTCCACCAGGTGTTCAAAGTTGTCCAGCACGAGTAAGAGTTGCTTTGCCGCCAGGTACGCCCGGAGCCGTTCGGCGACGCGCCCGCTGCCCGCTTCTTCCACGCCGACCGCGAGCGCGACGGCGGCAGCCACCAGGGTTGGCTCGCGCAACACCGAGAGATCCACGAAGACCACGCCGTCGGCAAAGGCATCTCGCACTTCCGCCGCCGCGGCCAGGGCCAGGCGCGTCTTGCCCATGCCGCCCGCCCCGCTCAGGGTCAGCAGACGTGTGCCGGCGCGATCCCCGGCGCGGCGAATAAAATGGGTAATCCGCGCCACATCCCGCTCACGGCCAATCAGCCCGGTCGGGGGCGCCGGCAGGGGGTTGCCGGGTGGAGGTGGAGATGAGGCCGGGGTTGCTTCCGGCGCGGACGGCGCGCCGGCACCATTGGTGGCGGCGGCGATCAGGGCGGCGCGGTGTTCCTGATCCAGGTGCAGGGCATCAGCCAGCAGACCCACGGTGAGCAACCGGGGGGCGTTGCGTCGTCCCCGCTCCAGATGTGCGATCGCGGCGCTGCTTAGCCCGGCGCGTTCGGCAAGCGCCTCCTGAGACAAGCCGGAGGACAGCCTATGGCGTCGTAGAAGACTGCCAAAGGTCTCGCGCGCCTGTACCGTCACGCCGGCACCTCGCTGCTACAGCCGCCCAGGACCCGCACACTCATGAGCGGCATGGTACCAACAATGGTTAAGGATGTTGCACGCACTCGGCCGCGAAGCAGCACCGTTCCCCCGCCCTCGGGGTAGAAACGGTGCTGCTTATTCGGACCGATCGAGCCTGGGCCGTATCTCGTAGGCGCAGACATGGCCGGCGGTCAGTTGGTGCGCTATTCGCTCCACATCGGCTTCGGGGAGTGCCGCCTGGAGGAAGGTCAGTTCGCTGCCGCAGGCATGGCGGTAGCGGCGGGCCACGCTCAGCACGGCACAGTTACGCTCTGTGATCACGTAGGCGCCGTCAGCGCGCCGCTCGAAGTCAGCCAGATAGCCGTCCTCATCGAGGATTTGGGCGACCGCGCCCACCTTCTCCGCAAAGGTAAGGCCCGCCGTACGAGTACGTGCCTGCTCCAGGCGGCGTTGCCCACGGCGGTCAAAGATCCGCTCCAGGAGCTTCGGATCCTCACTCTCCACGTATTCAAGCAGTTCATTGGTAAGCTCGGCATAGGCACGGGGGAATAGAGCATCACCGGCGGCGGTCAGGCTGTAGAGATGGCGCGGCCGGCCCGGTCCCTCGCGCACCTCGCGGTAAGCGACCAGCCCGTCACGTTCGAGCGCGACCAGATGTTGGCGGGTACCGCTGACCGTCATCTCCGCCGCCGCGGCCAGGCGATCGACCGCGACCTCTCCCTGTCGCTTAATCTGCTCGAGCAGGGCGCGTCGGGTCTCCGGAAGGCTGTTGGGTCTGGAATCAATGGGCAAAGGGTTCGTCCTTCCCGTGAGGGTCATCTATGCTACCCATACTATACGACCGCCAAGGAAAAATCAATAAACACTTGTTTTACTACCTCAATTGGCGTAGACTATGCGTTATCACGAAAGGGAGTACATCATGACCACGTCAGCCCCACCCAGCGCCCTGATTACCGGCGCCTCGCGCGGCCTTGGCCTGGCTCTCGCTCAGGCACTGGCTGAACGAGGCTGGACTCTCCTCCTCGACGCGCGTGATCCCGATGCCCTGGAGGCGGCCCGCGCTACACTGGCCCCCGGCGCCCATGTCCATGCGGTGCCCGGAGACGTACGGGATCCGGAGCACCATGCCGCCCTGGCGCGGCTCGCCCACCGGATAGGGGGGCTGGACGCGGTGGTAAATAATGCGTCAACGCTCGGCCCAAGTCCCCTGCCCGCCCTCCTCGACCTGCCCGGGGCCGCCCTGGCCGAAATCTACGCGGTCAATGTGCTGGCGCCGCTCACCATCCTGCAGGCACTGCGCCGCGAATTGCGCCCAGGAGCGCGCATCCTGAATCTGACCAGCGACGCAGCGGTCGAGCCCTACGCGGGCTGGGGCGGCTACGGGTCCAGTAAGGCGGCGCTGGAGCAACTTTCCGCCGTCCTGGCGGCTGAATTACCGGATAACCGAGTATATTGGGTAGATCCCGGCGACTTGCGGACCCAGATGCATCAGGATGCCTTTCCCGGCGAGGACATCAGCGACCGGCCGCTCCCAGAGGTAAGCGTCCCCGGGCTGCTGACCCTGCTGACCGGCAATTTGCCGAGCGGCCGTTATCGGGCTCAAGCCATGCCGCAAGGAGCGGACTGATCATGACCGCCCCGACCGCCCCCACCCTACCGACGTCCAGGCCGCTCTTGCCGGACTTCGCACTCCCCGCCGCCCTGGAGGCGGGTGAGCCACCGGAGGCGCGCGGCCTACGACGCGACGGCGTGCGCCTGCTCGTATCGCACTACGAAGACAATCGCCTGACCCACGCTATCTTTCACGATCTCCCCGCGTTTTTGCGGCCGGGCGATCTCGTGGTGATTAACACCAGCGGCACCATGAAGGCGTCAGTGCCCGCGCGTCGAGCGGACGGAACGAAGCTAAGACTTCATCTATCGACCAATCTCCCCACCGGGCTATGGCTGGTGGAGTTACGAACGCCTGCCGGTCCAGCCGGCTTGCCGTTCCGCGAAGCACGGGTCGGAGAGACGCTTATCCTGCCGGCAGGCGGCGCGATCACGCTGCTTCGTCCACATGCCGATCAGGGCGATCTCGTACGCCTATGGGTGGCCGCGCTGAGTCTCCCGCGACCGCCGGCAGAATATCTTGGCCGGCACGGGGCGCCGATTCGCTACAGCTACGCCAAACGCGCCTGGCCGATCTCCTACTACCAAACGGTCTATGCCACCGAGCAGGGCAGCGCCGAGATGCCGTCGGCGGGAAGAGCCTTCACGCCACACCTGATCACCAGGCTGACCGCGATGGGAGTAACCATGGTGCCCTTGCTGCTTCACACTGGGGTGGCCAGCCAGGAGCGCGACGAACCGCCCTATGAAGAGTATTACCGGGTCGGCGAGGACACCGCTCGCCTGGTTAACGCGGCTCACGCGGCGTGCAGGCGAGTGATCGCGGTGGGCACCACGGTGATCCGCGCCCTGGAGACGGTCACGGATACTGATGGGGTTACTCATCCGGGAAGCGGCTGGACCGATCTGGTGATCTGTCCCGAGCGGAAGCTTCGGGCGGTGAACGGCCTGCTGACCGGCTTCCATGAACCGCGCTCCACCCATCTTGCCATGCTCACCGCGCTGGCGGGCGAGGCACATCTCACACTCACCTACAAGGAGGCGCTGCGCGAGCGCTATCTCTGGCACGAGTTCGGCGATCTACACCTGATAGTGCCGTAGCTCTACCATTGTAGACTCGGTTTATGATCCAACTTGAGGTACCGTATACTGCTCCTAGCGGCGCCGTTCAGCGGCGCGTAGGGAGAGGAGTGGGGAGCGGGTGCTCAGCCTGTTCCGCTTCATCGATTGGCTCTTGGCATTGCCCGAGGAACGCGAACGAGCGCTACGACAGGTTATCCTAACCATACAGGAGGAACAGCACATGCCTTACATGACGAGCTTTGAACGGATAAGTCGAGCCGAGGGACGCGAGGAAGGGCGCAAGGAAGGTCGCGAGGAGGGGCACCGTGACTTGGTGCGACGGGCCATCGTGCGACGATTCGGAAGTGTCCCTCCCAGTCTGGAGGCGTGGATTGCCGCTGCCGACCCCGCCACGCTGACCGCGCTGTTCGACCAGGTTCTGGTCGTAGACACTCTCGACCAAATATGAACGTTGAATCCGCGCGGTGCTCTGTTATGCTATGCTCATTCAGTCACCGACTATCAAAATTAGTGTTCGCCCAAACGACGCACATTACGGCGCGATATGTAATACTGATTTGAGCAAGCGAGCGCGGCAGGTTGGGTGAGGTGAGCACTCACATTCGGCCAAAGGAGCGGTGGAATATGGGGCCGCGGAAACGTAGATGACAGCGTTTCAATTTCTGCAACTGCTCAGCGAACTCCTC
>JAICHN010000309.1 GCA_025924845.1 Chloroflexota bacterium
AACAGCGTGGGAGGCGCCCCCGTCCCGTCGGCGCCGCGTGACTTGACCAGTGGATTGCAGGAAGCCGGTGACCGCCTGGAGCCCCTGCTGCGGGACGCGGCGGGCAGGTTGAGTGATCGCCTGGCCCGTCGGCGCGCTCTGCCGCCCGCCGCGCGCCGCTTGCAGGTGCATCTAGAGCACCTGGCGCGCCGGCAGCCGCCGTATATACCGCTGCCGGCACCGGCGCCGCCGCTCGCCCTGCGGGCCGCCTGGTACGTCGTGGCCGGCGTGGTGTGTACGCTGCTCTGGATTATCGCGGCGTGGCTGATGCTGATCAGCGTGGTGGGGCGCACGATAGGGGCAAGGATGTTGGAGCGGGCGCCCACTATCCTCACCCTCCATTTAGCCGGGCCGCAACCGCCGTCCTGGATGACCGCTCCCGTGCCCTATCGGGCCCAATACCCGTCCCCGCGGCCCCCGACCTCACTGGCCCGCGCCCTCTATTTCTTGCTTGTAGGGTGGTGGGCCAGTCTGATCTGGCTGATCTTCGCCTACCTCACGGTGCTGAGCGTGGTAGGCATTCCTCTGGCCTATAAGATGCTCGATGCAGCGCCCAAGGTCGCTTACCTCGGCGAAGGCTAAAAAGTAACAAGCTGACCTTCTCGCCTCTGGCGAGAAGGTCAGCTTATTTCTTCCAACCTACGACGCGGGCTACACTCGATGAGTATAGTGAGAGAGGGATGAGTATGCGTATCCAGTGGTTTGGGCAGTCGGCATTCCTGCTGAGCGCCGGCGGCACGGCGATTTTCATCGACCCATTCGGCCGGATGGAGGCCGCGGCGGCACGCGGCATGCGCTGGGACTATCCGCCGATCGAAGGGGTGAGGGCCGATCTGCTTCTGGTTACCCACGAGCACGCCGACCATAACGAGGTGGAAGCCATCGACGGCGCGCCGTCGATCATTCGCTCCACCGCCGGCACGCTTGAGTCGCCCATCGGCAAGATTACGGCCATCGCCTCCGAGCACGATCAGGTGGCGGGAACCCAGCGTGGCCCCAATACGATCTTCGTCTTCGAGTTCGACGGCCTGCGCACCGCGCACTTCGGCGATTTCGGCCAGGCGGCGCTGCGCCCCGAGCAACGGCGGGCAATCGGCGAGATCGATGTGCTGTTCCTGCCGGTCGGCGGCATGGCCACTATCGACGGCGCGGCGGCGGCGGTCATCGCACGGGAGCTTCAGCCTCGTTGGATTGTGCCCATGCACTACCGTACCGAGGCAATCAGTTTTCTGGAGCCGGCGGATGGCTTCTTCGCTGCCATGGAGGGCACGGAAATGCGGCGCCTGGCCGAGTCGGCCTTTACGACGGACGAGCCGCCTCTGAGCGGGAAACCGGCGATCGTGATCCCGGCCGTGCCCTCGGCGCGCTCGCGGTAGCTTGCCGAGCACCCACAACCACCGATCAGCCCGATTCGTCCGATCCGTCGGAGCTGCCCGCCAGCGCCATCAGCGGGAACACATGTCGGTAGATGTGGTAGTTGATGTAAAAGTCGCGCGGGAAACCGGTGCCCGTATACTCCGGCTCGTGCCAGGTGCCGCCCACCTGCGTTTCCCGCAAGTACCGTAGACCGCGGTGACAGGCCGGGTGTGCCTGTAGGCCGGCCGCCTGCAACGCCAGGACGGCCCAGGCGGTCTGCGAGGGTGTGCCGGCGCCGATACCGGCAAATGACGAGTCTTCGTAGGAGTAACACGTCTCCCCCCAACTGCCCTCGTCGTTCTGGTGGGCCAGCAGCCACGCGGCGCCGCGATCCAGCATGTCCTGGACGTCATAGGCGTCCGCGTCGCGCAGGGCCGCCAGCGCGGTCATCGCGCACCAGGTGCCGTAAAGATAGTTCACCCCCCAGCGCCCGAACCAGGCGCCGTCGGGCCGCTGCGTGCGGCGCAGGTACGAGACAGCCAGGTGAATGTTCTTTGCCCGATCCGGCGTCTTCACCTGCGCGAGCATTTCCAGCACGTGGGCGGTAACGTCCTCGCTGGGCGGGTCCAGCAGCGCGCCAAAGTCGGCGAAGGGGAGCTTGTAGACGATCTTGCGGGTGTTGTCCCTGTCAAAGGCCGCCCACGCCCCATTCCGGGACCGCATGCCGAGCACCCACTGTACCGCCCGCGCGATCGGCGTCGAGATCTGTTCGGGATCGCCCGCCGCCAGCAGCGCCACTACCACGACTGCCGTGTCGTCGATGTCCGGGTACGTATCGTTCTCAAACTCGAACGCCCAGCCGCCGGCCGGCAGGTGGGGGGCGCGCACCTGCCAGTCTCCGCCGCCGTCGATCTGTTCTTGAAGCAGCCAGTTGACCGCGCGCGTCATGCCGGGATGATCGCGGGCCACGCCGGCACGACGCAAGGCAAGAACGGCCCAGGCCGTATCCCACACCGGGGACATACATGCCTGCAGGCGCCAGCCGTTTTCGTCGTCCAAGGCAAAGGAGTTCAGGCCCTCAAGACCCTTCCGCATCACCGGATCGTCCGTACTCATGCCCTCGAGATTGAGCGCGATCAGCGAATAGACCCACGGCGGCTGAATACCACCCCAACTGCCGTCGGCTTCCTGCCGCGCCAGAATCCACTCTACGATGAGGCGGCGCGCCCGCCGGCGGCCGGGATGCCAGGGAACTCGGTCATACCACTTCAGCAGCTTGTCCGTATACCAGAAGAATCCCGATCCCGGCACCCGCCGGCGCGCCGCGCGCGAGCCCGGTCGGCGCAACTCGGCTAACGAGCAGCCCAACGGCCGGGTGGGGCGCCGCGAAATCACGATCAGCAGCGGGGCGATCGTGCCGCGCGCCCAGCAAGCGAAATCATAGATGTTCAGAGGGACACTCGGCGGCAAATAGATCAGTTCCGGCGGCATCGACGGCACCCCGGCCCAGGGATACTGACCGAACAAGGCCAGCCAGATCTTCGTAAACACCCGTGCCCGTGTCACGCCGCCAAGTCGCCGGATTACGGTCAGCGCCCGGCGCATGGGGTCGCCTGCCGGATCAACGCCCAGCACTTTGAGCGCCGTGTACGCTTCAATAGTCGTGCTGAGGTCGGCGGGCGCGCCGTAGTAGAGGCCCCACGAACCGTCGTCCCGCTGATTGCGAAGTATATGCTGAACGGCGCCGTTCCGTATGCGCTCTATTTCCGGATCAAGGCCCAGGAAACGGAGGAGCAACACGTGCTCGGCGGTCATGGTGACATTCGTCTCGAGCTCACCACACCACCAGCCGGCCGCGTTTTGGGCGTCGAGCAACCACTCTACGGCGCGTTCGGTTTCCTTAGTCAAGGGCGACATCTCCCTTTCCACCCACTGCCGGTTGTATGCCACGCTATCGATCAATAGAGTACACTTGTCAGCATCAATAACTTATCGTATGAGAGGTTCGGTCGATCATGGCTCTTACGATGCGGCAAAATTTGATGCTCGGCAAGTACATCTTGCGGCAGACCCTGGAGGGACGAAAGAAGTATCCCCTCGTCCTCGAGTTGGAACCGCTCTACCAGTGCAACCTCGCCTGCGCGGGCTGTGGCAAGATCCAGCATCCCGATGACGTGCTCAGTCGCCGACTCACGGTGCAACAGTGTGTGGACGCCGTGGAAGAGTGCGGCGCGCCGATCGTCTCGATCGCGGGCGGTGAGCCGCTCGTGCATCGGGAAATCGAGAAGATCGTCGAGGCGCTTATTCAGCGCAAGCGCATGGTCATTCTCTGCACGAACGGCTTGCTGATGACGAAAAAGCTTGATCGCTTTACGCCGTCACCCTATTTCACCTGGATGGTGCATATCGATGGCCTGCGCGAGCGTCACGATGCCTCGGTATCGCGGGCGGGCGTCTTCGACAAGGCCGTGGAAGCGATCAAGGAAGCCAAGCGGCGAGGCTTTCGGGTCAGTACGAACACCACCTTCTTCGGGCAGGACGACGCCGTGTCCATTCGTGCCGTCCTCGATTTCCTGAACGATGATTTGCAGGTGGATTCCATGCAAATCTCGCCGGGCTATGCCTATGAAAAGGCGCCGGATCAGGATCATTTTCTCGGTGTGAAGCACACGCGCCGCCTCTTCCGGCAGGCGTTCGCCGGTGGACGTCGGAAAAAATGGCGGCTCAATCATTCGCCGCGCTTTCTCGATTTTCTGGAAGGAAAGATCGATTTCCCCTGTACGCCGTGGGGTATCCCCTCCTATTCGGTCTTTGGCTGGCAGCGTCCCTGCTATCTGATGGCCGATGGTTATGCCCGCACCTACAAGGAGTTGATCGAGACGACAGAGTGGGAACGCTATGGCCGAGGCCGCGATCCGCGGTGCGCGAACTGCATGGCCCACTGCGGCTATGAGCCTTCCGCGGTGGCGGCGACCATGAGTTCGCCGGTGCAGTCAATTCGAGCCGGCGCCGATGTGCTGCGGGCAAGCGTGAAAACGTTGCCCATGCTGAACAGGAAGTGAGCGCCTAGTAACCGGTTGAGGACGGTATGGGACAGCGTGATACGGTCTTCGTGACAGGCGCCGGCGGTTTCTTGGGCAGTCATGTCCTGCATAGCCTGCTCGAGAGCGGCTATCAGGTACGCGCCCTGGTGCGGCCGGGATCCCGTACCCTTCCCCCGCGCGACGGATGCATGTCCGTGGTGGGTGACCTCACGAAGCCCGCCGCCCTGATCGGGCCGATGCGCGGCTGCCGATATCTGATGCACGTGGCGGCGGTCTATTCGTTCGCACCGACCCGGCGCGGGGAGATCTGGGCCACCAACGTACGGGGCACTGCCGGCATCCTGGAGGCGGCGGCCCGCGCGGCGATCGAGCGGGCGGTCGTCACCTCAAGTTCGGCGGCGGTAGGGCCTGCTCGGGGCAACGAGCCGGCCACCGAGCGGAATTATGCCGATGCCGATGACAGCTCATCCTACCACGCCTCAAAATGCCGGCAAGAACGCGTCGCCCTGGCCGCGCGCATTCCCACCGTGCTCGTCCTCCCCACGGCGCCGGTCGGCCCCAATGACTGGAAGCCCACACCTACCGGGAAAATGATCGTCGATTTCATGCGCGGGCGCATTTTCGCCTCGTTGGGCGGCGGCATGAATCTGGTGCCCGTGGAGGATGCCGCGCACGCTCACGTGTCGGCATTGGAACAGGGCCGGGCGGGCGAGCGTTACCTTGTTGGTGGTGAGAACCTCAGCCTCTCGCGCATCTGGCAACTTCTGGCTGATATTCTGGGACGGCAAGCTCCCACCATGCGCATCCCCTACAGCCTGGCCTTGAGCCTGGGCTGGGCCGAGGAACTGTACTCAAGGCTCTTCGGGCGGCACGGTACCGGCGTGGCGGATGCGCCGCTGATCCCCCTGGAAGGGGTACGCATGGCGCGCCACAACATGTTCGTCAGCGATCAGAAAGCACAGGTAGAACTCGGCTATCGTGCGACAGCGGTGCAACCGGCGCTCGAACGCGCGGTGCGCTGGTATCACGATCACGGGTATACGGACTGAATGGTAAAGGAACCACAGGATGCTCGACAGCCGAGGCACGCGCAATCGGATTCTTGAGCTTACCGTCGGTAAGCTCAACTATTACGTGACGTTGCCGGCGTGTCCATGAGCATGCCGCGAATTCTCACGCCCACCCTACTTGAATACCTGGCGGCGAAATCCGTGCTTCCCTGGGCGGATATCACCTGGACCGGCGTTGGTCTGGCCCGTTGGCGGGCCACGGCGGCCGACCCCGGCTATCTTCTCTGCGGGCTTGCCGGTGGCCTGGCCGCCAATCCGCGCCCCGGAACCGTGCTGATCCCCGAGCGAGTCGGATTGGCGGATGGGCGCCGGTTCGACTGCGACCCGGCCATGGTTCGCGCCCTGCAAACAGCGGCGCGGGATGCCGCGCTCACCACGGACAGCAGACCGCTGCTGACCAGCGACGCCATGGTAGTGGGACCGGCGCGCGGTTTATGGGCCGACCGCGGTTTCGTGGCGGCGGACATGGAAACCGGAAAACTGGCGGCCGCGGGCTTTCGCGTGGCAACGGTTCGGGTCATTCTCGACAACGCGAAAGATGAGATTTCAGCGGAGTGGGAACACCCGGCGCGGGCCATCCTGCACCTGAAGCTGAAGGAGCTGTTCTGGCTAGGCCGAGTCGCGCCGCTATTTTCCCGGCGCGCGGCACAAGCGCTCAAGGCGGGTCTACGCCGGATGCCCG
>JAICHN010000310.1 GCA_025924845.1 Chloroflexota bacterium
GAGCGCCGTGTTGGCCGTGGATGCGCTGCATACGCTCGGTGCCGTGTCCACTACCCTGGGCGCCGATGCCGAGCGACATGCCCTGGGGGCGGGATTCGGCACGTTGCTGATCCTCGGGGTCGGCGCGTTCCTCCTGCCGGGCATGATGAAGCGACGCGTGCGTTCTCGTCGGTTGCTCTGGGTCACGTTGACCTTCGCCAACGGCGCCGCTCTGCTGCGCGTGGTGCCGGCAGCGTTCCCGGCGGCGCTGCCCACGGCGGCCATCCCCGTAGCCCAATCCCTGGCCGGCGTAGCCGGAATGGTCGCGCTCGCGGTATTCGCCCTCAACGTGGTAGGCGGCCCGCGGACGGGCAAGGCGGTAAAAGGCGGCGAGGCAACCTCATGACCGCGCCGGTTCGTTCAGCACAAGCTGAAGATTAATCCAGACCGCTATAGGTCACGCAGCGCGCCCGAGAACGCGGCGGTACCCAGCGCGTAGAGCAAGCATACCACCGCGCCGATCGCCGTCACCGCTTGCGCGCCGAGTCGTGCCGCCAGGGCGCCTGCCCACAGGCTCCCAATGGGTGAGATGCCCCAGGAGGCAACGGTCCAGAGGGCCATTATCCGGCCCCGTACCTCTTCATGGCTGAGAATCTGCAACGCGGTGTTGGCGATGGCGAAGAAGCTGACCATCCAGAAGCCCACGACCGCCAGCGCCGCCATGGCCGGCACACGCTCCGGGATGAGCGCGAAGGTAAAAAGGGCAATCGCGAAGGCGATCTCCATGCCGAGGATGACCAATCCCTTGCGTGGCACCCCACCCAAGCGGGCGGTGACCAGGGCGCCCGCCACGGCGCCGCCCCCCATGGCGGACAGCAGCGCGCCAAGGTCGCCCGCGCTCCCGTGGTAGACATCCTTGGCGAAGACGGGCATAAGCATCAGGAAGGGCATCCCGAAGATCGTATGGACCGTGGCCAGGAGGAGAATGGCTCGCGATTCGGCATGATGCGCCGCGAATTTGACGCCCTCTACCAAGCTACTCCAGGCGGAGCCTTTGCGAGCCCGTCGAAGAACTTGGGGACGGCGCATCAGGCCGAGCGCCACCAGCACAGCCAGAAAGCTGAACCCGTTCAGGGTAAAGCAACCCGCGATTCCGATCATCGCGATCAACGTGCCCGCCGCGGCCGGACCCACGACGCGCGCCACGTTGAACTGGGCCGAGTTGAGGGCAATGGCATTCATCAGGCTGGCCTTAGGCACCAGATCGCCCACGAATGATTGCCAGGCCGGGGAACTGAGCGCCGAGGCGATGCCGATCAGCAACACCAGCAGCAGCAGCCAGACCACGTTAATCAGGTGAGCCGCGGTCAGCGCGGCCATAGCCAGGGTGAGCACCAGCAGGGATGCTTGGGCGATCATCAGTAACATACGGCGGTCCAGTTGGTCCGCCAGGACACCTCCGTACAGTGAGAGGGTCATGACGGGTAGGGTACCTACCGCGTTCACCGCGCCGAGCAAAAACGCTGAATTGGTAATCTCGAGCACCAGCCAGCCCTGGGCCACCGCCTGCAGCCAGGTGCCGATGTTCGAGACGAGCGCTCCCGACCAGAGAAGACGAAAATCGCGTGAATCCAGCGCGGTCAAACTTGCCGGCCAGGAGCGGCGTCGCCGGGGGGCTACCGTCGCCATGGGAGGCGACCTATGGCGTGTCCTGCCCTACGAACTGGGCAACAGCCACTCACTGAGTGTATCGTCGGCCGGCTCCTCTCGTTTTTCCGGTGGAGTGTACCACGGCAGGTGCGGCATATCGTAAGCGGCGGTTGATCCGTTGAGCCGGCACGTCGCGTGCTAATCGATGCGGTACAGTAAGCAAGTAGGCCGACCCGCGGCATGGCGTTCGCGGGCACGGCTACCTGAGCGCTACTTGGGCCTGGCGGCTGCTGCCATCGAGCCGCGAAGCATGGGTTGGAAGGGGGAAGGGATGATGACCGCGCCAAGTCTGGGAAAAGTGCGGGAAGAAGCGGCGCGCCTCCGCCGGGAAATTCCGGAAATTATTCGATCCACCAAATCCATCCGCGAGTTGGAGGCAGATGCTGAACACCTGCGCGGCGAGATGATCGACCGCGCGGCTCACGTGCTGCGGGCGTCCGATGATGTAATCGAAAAGATCAACGGCCTGCCCGACGAAGTTACGGCCGATCGTAGTGCCTTGCTTGGCGAGGCGCGAGAGGTGCGTCGGCAAGCGTTCGAACTCATGCGTGAGCTTAATCCCGATCAGGCATGGTTCTGGACGGAGAGATGGCAAGCAGGCGAGCGCGAGGCGGATCGGCAGATTGCCGCCGGCGAGACGATCCGGTTCGAGAGTGACGAGGCCCTGGAGGCAGCCTTTGCGGAGATTGATGCTGAACTAGAGCGCCGTGCCAACGTTTGACGTTCGGACAAGCTTCTGGGATGACTATCGGGCAATGAGCCGTGAGCAGCGCACCCTGTTTCGGAGCGCACGGCGGGAGTTCATCGCGGATTGCGACAGCGGACACTTCCGCCCTAGTTTACGCGTCCACCCATTGCGCGGCCATCCCGGCATCTGGGAGATGACATGGGAAGGCAACGATGGCCGGGCTACTTTCGCCTGGGGGCCCGAACATGAACCAGGCAAGCGGCATGTGATTTGGCGGCGGGTCGGAAGCCACGAGATCTTCGCTCATCCCTGATTACGGCGGCGGGAGCTTCGCAAGGCAGCCGCGTAGGTCGTCAGCGCGCCGGCCCAATCTCCGTCAGCTTTTCTACCGCGCGCTCCAGGGTTTCCCGCTTCTTACAGAACACGAATCGCACGTAACGGCTACCCTCCTCGGGCGTGGGGAAGAAACTGCTTCCCGGCACCACGGCTAGACCGACCTCCCGCACGAGGTACCGGGCAAACTCCCGGTCGTTCGCGTAGCCGAAACGGGCGAAGCCCGCCATCACGTAGTAGGCGCCCTGAGGCGTGGTCACCGAAAAGCCTGCCTCGGCCAGCTTGGGAACCAGGAAGTCGCGGCGTGCCAGATACTCGGTACGTAGCCCGGCATAAAAGTCATCACCCAGGTTGATTGCCGCGGCAGCCGCGGCCTGCAGAGGGTGCGGGGCACCCACGGTAAGGAAGTCGTGTACCTTGCGGATCGCATCGGTAATCTGCGCCGACGCGATGGCATAACCCAGACGCCAGCCGGTTACGCTGAACGTCTTGGAGAGGCCGCTGATCGTGACGGTGCGCTCCGCCATCCCCGGCAGGGTAGCGATGCTGATGTGCTCGCCGTCGTAGATGATGTGCTCGTAGATCTCATCCGTAAAGGCAAGGACGTTGTATTCCCGACAGAGATTGGCGATCTGCTCCAGTTCGACTCGCGTGAACACGTGACCGGTGGGATTGTGCGGCGTGTTGAGTACGATGGCGCGCGTTTTCGGTCCAAAGGCCGCGGCAAGCTCATCCGGATCGAACGTCCAGGTGGGAGGATGGAGCGGCACGAAGCGCGGCACGGCCCCGGAGAGGATGCAATCCGGACCATAGTTTTCGTAAAAGGGCGAGAAGATCACTACCTCGTCACCGGGGTCGAGCGTGGCCAACATCGTGGCGATCATCGTCTCGGTCGCCCCGCAACACACGGTAATTTCGCGCTCGCCGTCCACCGCCCTGCCCCACGCGCGCGCCGTCTTACGAGCGATGGCCTCCCGCAGGGGCCTGGTGCCCCAGGTGATCGCGTACTGATTAAAATCATCCTGGATGGCCGCGCAAGCCGCGTCCTTGATCGCCGCCGGTGCCGCGAAATCGGGAAATCCCTGGGCCAGATTCACCCCATCGTCGGGATGGTACTGCATGATTTGGCGGGTCATATCGCGGATCACCGACTCGGTGAAGCGCGCCGCCTTGGCCGAGACCTGCGACACGGGCATGGCGGACCTCCCTCTATGCGAACGGGGCGCTTACGGATGCGCCCGACCTGCTTACATGCCGGAGAATACTGGTGTAAGTGTACCGATCACTCGGCCCAGGGGTTCAAGACGGCCGGCATGGCCAGAGCTTGAATATGGTACGATGCGCGCTGTTGTTCGCGTTATACTTAGCCGTGCGTTTCGCAAAGTCCAGGGAGGATTGATAACCACTATGCTGTTGCCGGAAGCGGTAGTCGCTGAGCTGTTGGGCGCCGCGTTCCTTGCTTATATGTGCATCAAGCGCATCGGCGGAAACGAAGGGTATGGCGCCGCTGTCCTGGTGATCGCCGTCGTCTTGTTGGCCGCGATTCCCCTCACCGCCAATTTTCTTAGCTAGAGCGGCGCGCCCTGCGTCCGCGGCTGAACACAAAGCGCTCCTCAGGCAAGATCAGGCAGGTGAGACGGCCTATGCCGGTGGCGAAGGCGCCGGTATCAATGCCGATCTTGTTGGGTTGCATGAGTGGCCGCCCAATCTGCACCGTATGGCCGAATATGATGCGTTTTCCCCAGTCGTGCGCGCTGCTCAAAAAAGGCTCGCGGATCCACATGCGCTCGGCGTCACTCGTTGCCTCAGGGGGTATCCCCGGTTGCAATCCCGCATGAACGAAATAGTAGGCGCCTGTTTCATAGAATAGGCGCAACCGGCGAAGCCAGTGTATGTAACGCTCGGGCGGCCAGTCGCCGTCGAAATCACGAATCGTGCTGATCCCTCCGTTACTCAGCCAGAGAATCATCTCCTCAGTCAGGATCACCTCCTCGTGCAGGATGGGACCCATACTTTCGTACGCCTGGAGGAACATGTCCTCGTGATTGCCCTTGAGGAACACGCAGTTGAACTCTTGTTCAAGCTCCATTAGGCGATCGATCACGGCACGAGAGTTTTCGCCCCGGTCAATATAGTCACCCAGGAAAATGAGGGTATCATCGGGGCGAGGCTTCACGCGATTCAGGACTTGCCGCAACGGAGTGATTGCCCCGTGGAGATCGCCAAACACCAAGAGTCGCGGCTCGCTCACTGTCCCCTCAATCCATGGCACCAGGCGCCAAGCGTAGAGTATACTAGTGCGGCATGTCAAACGTCACATTATCCAGTGTAGAGCGCGTCGGTGTCGGCAAGCTGCATTGCGTCACCTTTGTGGAGATCTGTGAGCGGCTGATCCGCGTACGGTCGCTGGTTGACGACCCGCACCATCAGTCACGGAAACAGGGCTCCGCGATGGTGCGCGTCCTCCACGAGGGGTTGCGCGCGGTGGAGCGACACCTCGAATCGCTTCGTCGGCCTATCTTTGCCGAGCAGTCGAACGACACGGCGTACCAGACTGCTGGGCTGGCCGTCGCCGCCATCGGCCTGCGCGAGGTGCAGGGCCATCTCAACTACCTCGGCGGTCGGCGACCGCTGGGCACCGCCGATCTTTTCGTGCGGAAGCTGGTGGCCGAGGGTGTACCAATTCCCGTCCCTACTCTCTGCCCGGTGGATGTCCCCGACCTGCTTTTAAGTGATGTCGGATCGGCCTTTCGAGGGCGCCTTTTGGCGGCCGGCCTCAAAGCGGACGCGCCGGGGCGTGACGCACCGGTCCTGACCATCCCCACCATTGACGTGCTCGATCCGCTCACCTGGCCGGCGCTCCTCTACCCTCTGGCCGCGGTACTGGTGAGCAGACGGCACATAGCCTCTCGACTGCGCGAGCCGTCGACGCTCGACGCGGAGAAGGTGCGCCGCCTCTACGTGGCCGCCGTGGCGGCGCGTCTCGTCGGCGAACCGACCTACGCGGCGTGCGCCTCGCAGGCTCTCGTGGACCGCCTGAGCGGCGGCGCGATCGGATCCGATCTTGCCTTGATCGCTCGGGCCACGGCGCCCTATGTGCTGGCCATGGAGATCGCCGAAGACGATTCGCTCACCGACTATTTCACTAAGCGCCTGCGCGACGGGTACATGGCCGCGAACGGACCGGGTGAGGCGCCTGGTTTAGTCGATCCTGCCGATCCTCTGGAAAGCGGCGCCCTGAACGACTTTCTCGGAGCGGACATTCCGGCGCCCGCCCTCCCCACCGCGCCCGATGTGGTCGAGTTGGTGCGGCTATTGGCGGACGGGAGGCCTATTAATGCCCTGGCGCCCGACCTGCCGACTGACTTCGCGGCACGGCTGGACGCGGGCGCTGACGCCCCACGTTTCTATGCCGTGCTCGACGAGGCGAACGAACGTCCCTGCTCGCTCTCGGCCATCCTCACGGCCGGCCTACA
>JAICHN010000311.1 GCA_025924845.1 Chloroflexota bacterium
AAACTGGCCGATCGAAACCGTCGCCCCAACTACTCAGGATGCCACCTATATTGAGGTCTGGCCCCCCTATGAAAACTATAGCGATCTGCAATTGCTGATTCTGGGCGCCCGGAAGCTTGCCCCTGAGAAGCAGGTAATCCTGGCCGCCTACCTGGCGCCGTTGCTGGGCGCCGTTGATGAGACGCTGCCGCCCGCCGAGCGGGCCACCCGACTGGCAAGCGCCGCTATCTGGGCGAACGGCGGCTTCCATCTGCTGATCGGGGAGCGGGACGGCGCCCTCACCCATGCCTACTATCCCAAATACGCCAGGTTACGGCCCGACTTCGCGACGGTGATGCGCCGCTACTACGACTTCGTAGTCCGTTACGAGAACGTGCTTAGCGACCGGCGGCTGGTGACCATGCCCCGAGATGATGTGTACGCGGCGGTGGAGATCACTGGGCATCACAGCTCGCCAATCGGCATCGCGGGCACGATCTGGACTATCCACCGCTCGATGCCCGGCTTCCGCACGCTCAGCCTGATCAATCTAGCCGATGCCGAGAATACACTCTGGAACGCCCCGAAGCCGCCAGTGCGCGTCCTGGAGAACCTAGCCGTCAGCTTCGAGGTTGGGACACCGGTAACCAGCCTGTTTATTGCCGATCCGGATGGATCCCACCCGATCCCCAGGCGAACGGCATTCACCTCACACGGGGAGGGCGCCGCGACGCGCATCCGGTTCGAGGTGCCGCGGCTTGAATATTGGACTCTGGTGGTCGCCAGGGTTGAGGATTAGGAATCACCAGACAGTGGGCGGCAGGAAATGGATGAGTTAATCGCACGGAGCATACAAATCATCAGATCCGGTCAGGGGGAGAGCGGCGCCTACTACGCCTGCCCCACCTACCCTACCTACCAGTATTGCTGGTTTCGCGACGGTACTTTCACAGCGCATGCCATGGACCTATGGGGCGAAAGGGAGAGCGCGGCGCGGTTCTACAATTGGGCAAGCCGCACGGTCACCGCCAGGGCGGCGGCCGTGGACCGCTGCGTGGCTGCCGCCGCTGAGCAACGGCCTCCCGATCCTGCCGATCTCCTCCATACCCGCTACACCCTGGACGGCACGCTGGGCATCGATGAGTGGCCCAATTTCCAGCTCGACGGCTTCGGCACCCTGCTGTGGGGATTTGGTCGGCACCTCGCCGCCGGCACGTCACCGCTTCCCACGGTCTGGACCGAAGCGGTTCGCCTGCTGGTCCGCTACATCGCGGCACTCTGGCGTAGGCCGAATTACGACTGTTGGGAGGAGTTTGCCGATCGGATCGCCGTGTCCACACTGGCTGCCCTGTACGCCGGCCTCCAGACGGCGGCGCGGATCCTGACTGACGATCCGGTCTGCGTCGACGCGGCGCGGGCGTCCGCCGAGATTCGTGCTCTGGTGCTTGAACGGGGCGCCATGGATGGGCATCTGATCAAACAGATTAACGGGGCCGACGTGGTGGACGGCAGTCTCCTCTGGGCGTCGGTCCCTTTTGGCGAAGATGCTCTATGCGCTCCGCAAGATGAGATCATGCGGGCTACCGTGGCCCGCATCGAACACGACCTGGTGGGAGGCACGGGTGGGGTACATCGCTACCGCGCCGATACCTTCTATGGCGGAGGCGAATGGATGCTCTTGACGGCGCTGCTCGGTGAATATCGGCTGGCGGCGGGCGATCGGGCGGGGGCAAGGCGCTGCCTGGCCTACGTCGCGGCGCATGCCGACGCATCCGGCGCCTTACCCGAACAGTCGAGCGCGGCCGTCCTTGCCCCTGCTCGGGTACAGGAATGGATTGATTGTTGGGGACCGGTGGCGCGGCCCTTGCTCTGGTCGCATGCCGGCTTCCTCAGTCTGAGCACCGCTTTAGGCGAGGAGCGATGAACATGCGGGGCGGGCGCGAATTCTGACGCTGAAATGCCTGGCGGAAGATCCCGACCCTAAAGTGTCAGGATCTTCCAGATAGTTCCTTCGATCTCACACCCGGCCGCAGCCGTTCGTCCCTACCAGGGGACCGCGGTCCCCGGACCCGGCGATCCGCCCTATCGGCCATCCCCGGTCGGCTCCAAAACCGGACGGGCGCGTGGTCTTCTGCCCCGATACCTACCGTTCGGCGCCTCGAACTCGGTCTCGTCCGCCGGGTCGTTCAGGTAGGCGGCGGCTTGCAAGGTGAACAGGTGCGCGTACTGACCGCCCAGGGCCATCAACTCCTGGTGCGTGCCCTGCTCGATCAACTCACCCTCCTGCAGCATCATGATGCGATCGGCCATGCGGACAGTGGAGAAGCGGTGAGAGATGTAGAGGGCGGTGTGGCCCTTGGTCAGGGCGCGAAGGCGGGCAAAGAGATCGAACTCTGCCTGGGCGTCCAGCGCCGCCGTCGGCTCGTCCAGGATCAGAATCGGCGCGTCGCGCATGAAGGCGCGGGCCAGCGCCACCTTTTGCCACTCCCCACCCGAGAGGTTGACCCCCTCGTCGAACCACTTACCCAGCATGGTCTCGTACTGCTGAGGCAGCCGTTCCACCACGTCCCGCGCCCCGCTGCGCCGCGCCGCCTCGAAGATCGCCTCCTCGTTTTCCAGTTCCTCGTGACGGCCAAGGCCGATGTTCTCACGTGCCGTGAATTGATAGGTAGCGTAGTCTTGCAGCATGATCGCGATTTGTTGGCGCAGTTCGGTCGGGTCGTAGTCGCGGATGTCGTTTCCATCGAGCAAGATACGCCCGCTGGTGGGGTCATACAGCCGGGTAAGCAGCTTGATCAGGGTGGTCTTTCCCGCCCCGTTCTTGCCCACCAGGGCCACGGTCTCCCCAGGATGGATAGTGAAGCTGACATCGCGCAGGATGTAGCGATCCGTCCCCGCGTAGCTGAAGGACACGTGCTCGAACTCGATTTCGCCCCGTAGCGGATTCGGCATGGGAATCGGATCGGTCGGCGCCACCACCTTGGGCCGTTCCTTGAGCAGATCGAAGAGCGAGGTCAGGTACAGATTGTTCTCATACATGCTGCTCAGTCCAGTCAGCAGATTCTGGAACGAAGTCTGGACGGACGAAGCCACCTGGGTGTACAGCGTAAGGTCGCCCAGGGTCAGCTTCCCGGCCACCGCCTGCGCCGCCACGTAGAGATAGGTGCCCGACGAGGCGATCGTGGTCAACATGCTCCAGACATAGGCGGCCAGGTAGCGCCGGCTCACCAGGCCCTTCTGATCGTCATAGTATTTCTGGGCCAGCACCCGGAAACGGTCGATGAAGAAGTTACCCAGGGTCAGGATCTTCACTTCCTTGGCATAGGTATCGGTGGTGAGCAGGGTAAGGAGGTAGGCCATACGCCGCCGGATCGGCGAGTTGCGGCGGGCGATAGCGTAGCCCCACCAACCGTAGCGCGCGTTCGAGATGAACGAGGGAATGGGGGCAACCAGCGCTACCAGGGCCAGCCACGGGCTCAGCCCGACCAACAGCGCGATCATGCTGGCGAAAGTGATCATGGTGCGGACCAGGCCGAACGTCTGCGAGACCATCTGCACCGGACGGGTGGTCGCCTCGCGTTGCGCTTGCTGAAGCATGTCGTAGGATTGCGCATCCTCGAAGAACGCCAGATCCAGGGTCGATGCACGCTCGATGATCAGCAATTGCACGCTCATGCTGATCCGTTCCTGCAACAGTTGTTGGCTGATATTGGAGAGGGTGCTCAGCAGCGCATTGAAGGCCGTAATGATAAATTGAAAGGCCGAAATGACGATCACCACGCCCAGGGCGGAGAGCACGGGAAGCTGTATGCTGCCCCAGAGGATCGGCACATTGAGTTGCACCCGATCCGGGAGGTGTTGCGCGTGCAGGAAAATAGCCTTCACCACCGCATTTACCAGCAACTTGGCGGCGTACGCCTGGATAGCGGGAATGAAGCCGGCCAGCACCGTGCTGCAGGCGAGGAGGAGGGTTAGGGGGCGGCTGGCGCCCCAGACAAGCTGGAGCACCTGCGGCACTCCGGCCAGGGTGCCGCGTAACTGCTTGCGCACCAGATCCAGTCGGGCACGCAGGGTCTTTGGGGTCTCTTCGCCGGGGCGGGGTTTATTGCGGAACGACCCATCCCGCCAACCTCCTCCTCCATACATGTGCATCGTAGAGCGATGTCCCTTCGCGGTGGTTGATTCTGTCTCCGCTCAGGGTAACATGCTCCTTCCACTCGGCGCACCGCCCGAACGGCTAGCTGACCACTCTCGCGCGGCGAATCAGTGCGCGCGCAGTCCATGGACCGCGGCGCCGATCAGGGCGATTTTGGGGTTGAGGATCACATGCACCGGGACGCGATTCAACAGATCGGCAAACCGGCCCTTCCGTTTGAACGAGGCCATGAAGCCGTCGTGTTGGAGCATGGGCAGAATACGCGGCGGGATTCCCCCGCCTACGTAGACGCCGCCCGTGGCCATCACTTTCAGGGCAAGATTCCCCGCTTCCGCCCCCATGATCGAGACAAAGGTTTCGAGCGTGGCCCGGCAGAGCGCGCTGGGCTCCTCGCCCGCCGGCGTGCCGTCAGGTTGACCTGTTCGCACGATGATCGGGGTAGGGTCGGCTGCCGCGCGCAGTTGCTCGGCCAACCAGGCAGGCTCCGGGGCGACGCCGCTGTCCTTGAGACAGGCATAGATGTTGGGGAGGCCGCGGCCGGAGCATACTCGCTCGTAGCTCACGTGGTCCATCCGTTCGAGCAGGTAGCGCAGCAGGGCCACCTCGCCCGCGTTGGTCGGCGCGAAATCGGCGTGGCCGCCCTCCGAGGCATGGGTGTGGTAGCGGGTGCCTTCCCAGGTAAGAAAAGCCTCACCCAGCCCGGTGCCGGGCGCGATCACCGCGATGTTCCCATGCTGGGTCGGCTCTCCCTCGGTGAGCGTTTGCAGGTCCTCGGGCAGCAGGTAGGGGACGGCGGTAGCCATCGCCTCCAGGTCGTTCAACAGGCGTACGGACTTCAGCTTTAAGGCTCGGGCGATGTCGCGCTCATCCATGGTCCACGGCAAGTTGGTCACCGTGGCCGTGCCGTTGACCACCGGCCCCGCCACCCCAATGCTCGCCCGTTCCACGGGATACTTCGTCTGGGCCAGAAAGGTCTGAACCAACGCCTCCAGACTGGGGAACTGCCCGCTGGGAAACGTCGCCTCCTCGAGGGGCGCCCGTTCCCCCTTAGCGGGGTCGTAGATTGCCAGATTGGTCTTGGTCCCGCCGAGATCACCGGCCAGCAACATTCGCCCACTCTCTTCCTTCTCCGCCGCGCTCCCCGATGGGACCGCGCGGGCAACTTGGACACAGCGTACCAAAAGAAGAGGCTTGCCGCCAGACCGTCCCTTTCAGGCGTGCGCCTCACATTTGTGGTGGGGAAGCATTGGCGGACGGGAGCACAGGAGAGTAGTCTCCTTGCCGGCAGGCACGGCTACGTCTTAGATTGAGACCGTGCCGTGAGGAGGAGGCATGATGGAAGGTACTCTCACCTTAAGTTCTGGGCCGCGTCGGCTCAGGATATCTCGGAGGGATCTGCCGTTTGCCTATACTCGCGCAGCCATGCCATCACCTCGACGAACTTGTCGGCGGGGACATTGTTTCTGCGCGACCACTCGTTCTCCTCCGCGCGCCAGGGGATCACATCACGTGATCCCCTGGGGTCCTCAGGAAGTATACGCGCAGGCGGGCACGGGACGGAGCCAACAACATGGGTGCGCACTCCACTTTCAGTCGCGCCCATTATACAGTGGTGCATAATGCACCACTGTATAATGGGCGCGGAGGATTACGCGGATGAATGCGACTACCCAGAGGGTGGTGGACCAGGTAACGGCCAATCAGGACCAGATCATCGACGATGTGGCGGGCTGCGTACGGATCCCCAGCGTGGTGGGGCACGAAGGCCCGGTGCAGCAGTATATGCGCGGTCTGTACGAGCGCCTGCCCCTGGAGATGGACTGCTTCGAGGCCGATCATGAGGAGCTTTCCGGTCATCCTGCCTTCGTCAAGGCGCCCTGGCCCACCGCCGGGCGGCCCAACGTGGTCGGCACCCTACGCGGCACCGATCCGGCGGCGCGCTCGCTCGCCCTTAACGGGCACGTCGATGTCGTCTCGCCCGAGCCGGTGTCCGCATGGCGGCACGACCCCTGGGGAGCGGAGATTG
>JAICHN010000312.1 GCA_025924845.1 Chloroflexota bacterium
CCATACCCGGTATTCATGACACTACCGAAACGCGCCTGGTTATACCAGGCGGTGACCAGAAGCGCGAAAACGAGCGGCGCGGCGAATGCCCCGACTGACGCCCATTGTCCCCGCCTACGGGCATTCAGAAGCAAATACACGCCGAAAACAGCGGCATAGAGTGCGCTGTCTGCCAGGTGCGTAAGCATGGCAACGCACAGCCACGCGCCCGCCACCCCGCCCGCCAACGGCGTCGGTCCATCCTTTGACCATAGTAGCGCCGCGAGAGCACCGATCAGGCAAAGCCCGATTGTCGGCTCGCTGAAAAAGGTGGTCGTGTAGGCCCAGGCCGGCGTGGCCAGACCGAACAATAGGGCAAGGCCAAGGGCGATCCGGCGCGACCAACCCAGTCTCGTGGCCAGAGCGGCAAGGATGGCCGCGGTCAAAGCGGTGATCAGCGAGTCGTAGGCGCTGGTCACCAGTTGGCGCACCTCCGCCTGGCCGATGCCTGGAATGCCGTGCGCGCTTACCGGGAAGCTCCGACTCGCCGCGATCCCCAGCGTATAGAGAGGCACGGCCAGCAACGACTGGCCAATACCGTATTTCGCGTAGAACGGTCCGCTTGGGCGCTCACCCACCCCATCCACCGCAGGCTCTGTGGCACAGGCGCCGGTCGGCAGAGGCCAGGGCCGCCAGTTGGGTGCGACTACTACTTCCCCGGCCCGATTAGGAACGATCCCGAGTTGATGCCGGTCGACGATAGACTGTGTCACCATGTACATAGCCCGACCGTCGCTTACCGAAGGCCCCACCGAACCAGGGACGGTAAGCAAGTAGCAGAGGAACAGGAAAACGCCGATGACGGCGGCGAAGCCCCACGATACTTTCACCCGACCAGCTGCCTCGTTCATCGTGCGTCTGCCGCCCAGGTGCTCTTAATCGCGGCAAGCCCGTCATGAAGAGGATCGCCAAGGCTGAGGTTCAGTACGATGCGATCCGGCTCGGCCCTGAACCAGGTCCGCTGGCGGCGAATGAAAGCGTGCGTGGCGCGGCGCGTGTCCTCAATCGCCGCCTCGCGGGTGGATTCCCCGCGCACGGCCCGGCCTATCTCGCGGTAGCCAAGCGCCGACAGCGCCGGCAAGTTCGGGTCGTACCCTTCGTCAAGCAGCCGGGTCACTTCGCGTTCGAATCCAGCCTCAAGCATCGCCTCAAATCGAGCATCCGCCCGCTCGAACAGTAAAGCATTCGATGCGTCCAGGATGAGCACCACGCTCCGATAAGGTGACTCGCGCTTCTGATTGACGTTTGAGAACGGCTCGCCCGTCGCCAGGCATACCTCCAGGGCGCGGATGACGCGCCGGGGATTCTTGAGGTCGAGGCGCGCCGCTCCCTCGGGGTCGAGGCCGCGCAGTTGCTCAGCCAGAGCGGCTAGGCCGCCCTCCGCGATCGTCGCTTCGAGCCGACCTCGCAGTTCCGGATTGGGCGCGACTTCGGGCACTGCAAAACCCTGCGCGACGGCCCTCAGATACAGGCCGGTGCCCCCCACCAGAATGGGCAGCCTGCCGCGCCTCTGGATGTCCCGAATCGCGGTGTGTGCCAGACGGGTGTAGAGGCCGAGCGTGAACGGCTGGTCGGGATCGACTATATCAAGAAGGTGATGCGGGACGAGAGCTTGTTGAGCGGCGGTGGGCTTGGCGGTCCCAATGTCCATACCTCGATAGACCTGTCGGGAGTCCGCGTTAACAATCTCGCCGTTCAGGTCCTCAGCCATGGCCAGAGCCAGATCGGTCTTTCCGGACGCCGTCGGCCCGCCAATCGCTACCAGAAAATCGCGCGGCACAGTGTCTATCGCTCCTCTACCCCGGCCGCTAAAATCGCCCCGACCAGATGCAGTGAGCCCGTAACCAGCACAACCCCATCTTGACCCGCCAGGGTTCGCGCCCGATCCAGGGCCTCGAGCGGGTCATCCCGCTCCTCGACCAACTCGCTACCGGCCGCGCGTAGGGCCGCTCCCACTAGATCAGCGGCGGCGGCGCGTGGATGCGAAGATCGGGTGGCCACCGCGGCGCTCGCCTCCGCCACGAGCGGCGCCAGGGTGGCGGGAATGTCCTTATCGACCTGCATACCAATCACCAGTACCAACCGCACCCCGCCGAATAGGGTATGCATCGCCGCGGCCAGGGCGCGAGCCGATTCCGCGGTATGGGCGCCGTCCAGCACGATGGTCGGTTGTTCGGCAATGATCTGCAGCCGGCCGGGCCAGGAGACGCCGGCCAGGCCGGCACGCACGGCATCAGGCGTGAGCTTGGGGAGGCGAGGCGAGGCGGCGATCGCGGTTAAGGCCGCCGTTCCGGCGTTCATCCCCTGATGGGCGCCGAGGAGCGGCGTACTCAGACCATGCAGGCAGCCGGCAGCGGCGACGCCCCGCCAGGTCGAGTCAAGGGAGGTGCCCGCCTTCCGCATCCGCTCCCAGTCGAGTCCCAGGCTGAACCGCGTGCCCCGCAAGCTCACCTCATCCACTTCCACTGTCCATTCACGACCCGCCCGCCATAAGGGCGCCTCCAGTTTGCCGGCGATGCGCTCGAAGACGCCGGCCGCCGCTGCCTCCTGGGGCGCTGAGACGGCTGGGATGCCCCGCTTGATGATGGCGGCCTTCTCGCCCGCGATGGCCTCCAGGGTGTTGCCCAGAACTGCCATGTGATCGTAGCCGATAGGCGTGAGCGTCACGCACACCGGCTCGGGCACCACATTGGTGGCGTCCAGGCGTCCACCGAGTCCTGTCTCCAGCACGACAACCGCAACTTTCCGGGCCAGGAACCACAGAAAGGCAAGCGTCACCTGCGCCTCAAATTGCTGCACGCCACTCAGCCCCCGCATCCGCAAGCGTTCCACGGCTGGACGAATGTCCCGCAACATGATCTCGTCGAGCGCCTTGTCGTCGATCAGCGCATTGTCGATCCGGAAACGCTCGTGAAGGTCGACCAGGTGCGGCTGCGTGAAGAGGCCGGTGCGATAGCCCGCGGCGCCGGCGATCGAGGCGATCATGGCGGCGGTCGAGCCCTTTCCTTTGGTCCCCGCAATGTGGATCACGGGAAGGCGAAGGTGAGGGGCGCCGACCTCATCAAGCAAGGAGATCACTCGATCCAGGGTAAAAGCTGTTTCCGGGGCGACATTACCCTGCTCGAAATCGGGAAAGGTTCGCAAGTAGCGCAAGCCCGCGCCTGTACTCAATTTCTCACCGCCATCGCATTACCTTTGCCCGCGTTATCACGTTTACGGATTGCATGGTACGGTCCGGTCGGTTATACCGGCTATTGACCAACCTCTCCGGTCACCTCTCGTTCCAGCAGCCACGAAGGGATAGCCCGTGAATCTGTTGCCCAGCACTCGGCGCATCGTTCCGGCCGTCGTATTCACCTTGAGCGGCCTGACCTTATGGCCCGCGGCGGCTCCCCAGGTCCGCGCGCAAGCGCCGACCGTCTCCACGGCTCAGGCCACGTTTACCCCTCACGGCACCGCACAGGTGAGCGGCACCGGATTTGACCCGAGCACCGCAAGCCGGCCCGTGATGATAGACCTCGCCTTGAACAATAGTGGTGGAACCTTCCCCTTGGGCGTGGTGCAAACCGATAGTCATGGCGCCTTCACCAGTGCGAACTTACCCTTACCCCTCGCCATTGATGTGCCCGCCACCAACCAGCTTACCGCCAAAGAGGAGGGAAACAGCGCGCTAAGCGCGGGCATCCTCGTTCCCGGCTCGGCGCTTACCCCCGTCCTGAACAGCGGGCAAAGTCTCACTGCCCACCTCGGCGACCAGATTACCGTGCAAGGAACCGGTTTCGCCGCCAACGACACCCTGACCGTAAGTCTGGCCGGGCAACCTCTTATGCCGGCAAGCGGTCCGACTACGATCGCCACCGATGCCACGGGTGCAATCACGGCAACCGTGGAAGTGCCGCTTAACGCACGGCTTGGCGCCCAGACGCTTTCCCTTAGCGGGAGCGCCACCGGGGTCGGACAAACCGATCAGGGAAACCTGACCGTCAATCTGCAACCTCCCGTCATCACCAAGAGCCTTTTGGTTATTCCCAATCCCGCCCCGGTCGGCGCGGCACTCCAGTTGCAAGCGGGTGGTTTTCAGCCAAACGAGGCGGTAACCTTTACCCTGAAGTACTTCGATCTATCCCTGGGCGCCTACGCCCTCAAAAATTCGCCCGCCGATGCCGACAGCTCGGGAAACGCGGTGGCCGTGCTCAGTATCCCACCCACGGCCGATGCCGGCAGACCGGCTACCGTGGTGGTCACGGGGAACGTAAGCGGGGTGGGCTATTCGCAGCCGCTCCAACTTGCCTCGGCCACGCAGGTCACGTTCTCGCCCCCCACCGCTCTACCCGGAGCGCAACTGCAAATCAGCGGCTCCGGCTTCCTCAGCGGTGAGAACCTGTTCGTCACCACCCGGCTCTTCAAGCCGCCGGTCGGCCCATTCGCCCGAGTGGATGCTACGGGGCGGTTCACGGCGACCGAGACGATTCTACCCACGGCGCCGGCCGGCACGCCCTTGGTAGTGGCGATCAGCGGCACGGGTGGCGACCAGGCAAGCGCCAATTATACGGTTGCTCTTCCCTCGCCCCCATCGCTGCAAGTTTCGCCCTCCGCGGCGCCGGCGGGCGCGGCGGTCACCGCGACCGGGCACGGCATGGGCCCGGGCGAATTGGTGAAGTTCAGTATGGCCGGCATCCCACTCGGCACGTCAGGTCCGCCCGCTATTTCCGATCCGCTCGGCGGCTTTACCGCCACGGTGACTCTCCCCTCGGCCCTGTCGCCCGGCATCTATACGCTGCCTGCAATCGGCGCCACGTCCGGCATCAGCACCCAAACTACGCTGAAACTCACGGCGCCGCCACGCAATCAGTGGTATTTCGCGGAGGGCTTCACCGGGAAGACGCCAGATCTCTCCTTCCAGGAAACGATCACCGTCCTCAATCCGAACAGCCGGCCCGCCAAGGGAGCAATCGCCTATCAGTTCTCCGACGGCAGCACCAGCTCCCTGCCGATCACGATCAAGCCTCGGTCCCTCCTCGTCCAGAACGTCAACAAGGATGTAGGCAGCAATCGGATCGTCTCGGCCCTGGTGAAGACCGACCGGAACGTAGTAGCGGCGCGGGTCATTACGCGCAAGACCGGCAAAGGGCAGACTCTGGATACCGATGTGAGCACGGGTCAGAGCGCGCCGCAGCCCACCTGGTACTTCGCCGAGGGCTATAGCGGAATCAGCTTTCAGCCCTATCTCACCGTACAAAATCCGGTCGCGACGCCGATCACCATGACCGCGACCCTGGCTCCCGCCGGGGGCCCGCCCACGGTCGTCAACACCACTCTGTCCCCATTCGGGCGCTACACGCTCAATCTCAGAAGCGCCCTCTTGGGCAAGTCATTCAGCACCATTGTGACCGCCGGCGGGCCGGTAGTCGCGGAGCGCGTGCAGTATTGGGGAGACGGCGCGGGCTCCGCGAAGTTTGGCGCCGGCGTCAAGCCAGGAGTTTCCACGCCCGGCACCAACTGGTATTTCGGTTACGCCTCGATCCTGGGCGGCGATCAGGTGTTTATGAGCCTCCTCAACCCGAATAGGTCAGCCACGAAGGTAACCGCTCACTTCTACGATGGCACCGGCAAGGATACCGATACGCGGACCGTTACCGTACCACCGGGCCAGCGGGCCACCCTCGCACTCCATGACCTTTTGCGCAAGAGTACGCATAGCCCGGTCGCACTGCGCTTGACCTCCACACTGCCCGTCGTAGCCGAGGAAGCCGAATATTACGGTGGCTCCCCGAATGTGGGCACGCACGTCGGCGCCGACATCGAAGGCAACCTCGGCCCGACGGGCCGTTGGTCGTTCGCCTCCGGGAACACATCGGCCAATCAGGAATCTGAGTACGTGCTGAACCCAGGGTCAACCGCGACCGTGATTACAGGACGCTTTTTCGGGGCCGACGGGCAGTCGATTGCCGCATCCTATCCGGTGCCCGCCCACACGGTCGTCACCATTGCCGCGAATGCCGTACGCGGCCTGCACAAAGGCGCCCACGGCAGTGTCTGGACGACCAAGGGTAACACTGGGGTCGTAGTGGTGCAGGTCTTGCGTGGCACGAACGGCCGATCGGCCCTGGCAACCCAGG
>JAICHN010000313.1 GCA_025924845.1 Chloroflexota bacterium
CCTACAGATGGCCGACGAGGGCTTCATTACGATGACCACGACCCAGGATCCCAACGGATCGCCGGACGACATCTATCTGCACGAGCAGGTGTTCCGCTGGACCGGTTGGAGCCTGACGGCGCCCCGGCCCATGGATCCGCTGGATACCGCGGGGAACGCGTTCGATCCCACTGACCCTAACTCCCAGCCCGCCCCCGCCAACGACGCCGCCTTCCCCACCAACCCGGTCAATGATCCCAATACCACCCAGTTCGGCTTCGCGGTCAGCTTCGAGGCCCAAGCCGGTTCGCTGCCCCGTTTGCGCTTCGGGCGCACCTATCAGGCTCGCGCCCGCGTGGTGGATCTGGCGGGCAACCGGGTGACAATGGGTGACGCGTCGGCTCTGCTCCCCGCCGTGAAGTCGCCTTCTATCCCCTACCAGCGGTGGGAGCCGATCGTGGCGCCCGCCCTGAATCCGCGCAAGTCGCTCAACGGCTCGCCCGGCGAGTCCATTACCCGCCTCGTGGTGCGGAGTGATTTTGGGAAAACGGTCGAGCAGTATTTCAGCGCCCAGTCGGCGCCCGCCTTTAACGAATACGCCGAGCGGCATTTCCTTCCCCCCAAGACCAGCCAGGCCATGGCGGAATCCCACGGCATGTTTGACGTACCGCCTCCGCCGGGCAAGGAGTGGTATGACATCATCGTCGCCAAGGACGTGTCGTTGCCCCTGGACCCCAATCCTCCGCACTTCCCCGTTCCCAATGATGTCGATAATCTGCCCTTGCCGTACCTACCCGATCCGCTTGCGGCGGGGGCCACTCTGATCGGTCTGCCCGGCGGGCCGATCATACAGATTCCCTTCACCGGAACGTGGCCCGAACTCGCCACCTTCCGCCTGATCATGAAGGGCATACCGGACGGCCAAACGCCCGCTGCTCCGGCATGGGACGTCGCGAATCGCTTGTTGACCGTGCAGATTGCCCAGGGAGATACCATCACTGGGCGGTATAGCTCTTACTTCCCACCAGGGGCGCTCGACCTGCTGGGAACCTGGAGTTGGGTACGCGACGCCGGCGTGACGAAGTTTCAGTTGCCCAAGAATCTGACCATCAAACACCTCTCGGGAAAGTCGGTGGGTGGTTTGGCGGAAACCCGCCCATTCGACGGCGAGGAGGCAATGCCGAATGCCGGATTCACTCAGCCCCCCGCCAACCTGTGGAAGCAAGTGCCCGGCAAGCCATGGCTGGTACACGTGGAGGCGCACAAGAACTGGGAGTCGGTAGCGAATCAGTCGTGGCAGACCGCCGCGCTGCTTGGTGCTGCCTGGATGTTTACCCCATACCGCGAGATCACCCTGGTCCATGCCGTCCAACACCCGCTGATCAAGCCAAAGTTTACCGATCGCTTGCATGCCCAGCGCGATCTGGGCTCAACTCATGCCGTACTGATCGACATTCCAATGCCGATCAGCGGGAAGAGCACGATCGAACTCGATGTCGAGGCTCAGTGGTATGAGCCGATCGACGATCCCAATCAGCTGTTGCCTGCCGTGCAAAGCGGCGCGGCGCATGTGAGTAAGATCCCGATTCAGCCCACCGACACCGCATTGCACTTCCCCTCGGGCGCGCCTCCGCTCATATCCGATACCGACAAGCGATTCTGGCACGTATTCAACGACACCAAGTATCGCCGCGTCGCCTACACCGCCATCGCCACCACGCGGTACCGTGAGTACTTCCCCTTTTCTGATGCCGAACTGGCGGCCGACCCCACCCTGATCACCCGTTCCAGCGATACGGGCACTCTGGACCAACCGGACGCGGAGCATCCGCATTTGCCGCCTGCTCCTACGTCCGGTCATCCTCTGCCTTTTGGGGTGGTAGACGTGCCGAGTTCGGCTCGTCCGCCCTCGCCCAGTGTGCTCTACGTGGTGCCCACCTTCGAGCACAAAAGTGTCCTCGTGCCAAGCGGGGGGATTGCGGCCGAACGGCTGGGCGGCGGCCTACGGGTCTATCTGGAGCGGCCGTGGTATGTGTCGGGCGATGGAGAGTTGCTGGGCGTGGTATTGCCGGCTGAATCGAAGCAGATCAGAGCGCCAATCAAGGTAACCGGCCTGCTCGCCCACCTTCTGGCGCCCACGCCGTTGGATCCATCCCACTACACCCAATGGGGATTGGATCCGCTGTGGAACTCACGCAATGCGCCGCAACCCTACTATCCGACCGCGGAGCGCTTCTCCAATGCGGTGAATATCGGCAACAACCTCAGCATTGACGAGCAATCGGGCGTAAAGGTGTCGGTGGCCGGTCACCTCCCAAGTTATGACGAGGATCGCCGGTTATGGTATGTCGATATCCTTCTCGACCCGGTTGACGCCTATTATCCTTTCGTGCGCATGGCCCTGGTCCGCTATCAACCGCACTCCATTCAGGACGCCCATCTCTCGCGCGTGGTGTTGGCCGACTTCATACAATTGGCGCCGAACCGCCTGGCCGTGGTCACGCTCAATCCCAAGCGTGCGGATCTGCTTTCCGTCACGGTGAGCGGCCCCGCTCCGCGCGGCACGGCCAATCTGGTGACGATCACCCTTGAGCGGCAACTTGGGTCGGGCCAGGACAGCGATCCCAGTCTGAACTGGGCGCCGGTGCCCAATGCCTACCAGGAGGTGCGCGCGCAGAATACGAGTACCGGATCGACCTGGCGCGCGGAGGAATTCCTCATTCCGCCCCTGGCCCAGCCGCTGCCTCCGCTCCGTCTGGTCATACGGGAGTACGAGTTGTTCCCCGGTACGAACACCCCCCAGGGTCTGGCGGGCGAGATCGCTTTTGTCGTGCCCCCGGCTCAGCGCCGCCTGGTCTACGCCGAGGTGGTGGACGTGTTGATCCCCGAATAAAGCTTCGCCGTGCGCGGGACGGACCCCTCCCGTGCTCGTCGGCATCGATACGGACACCTACATAGACTCTGGGAGGATGAGATGAGCGGGCAACAAACGGCAAATCCGGGCCGAACCGGCCTACCCCCATTTCTCTGGCGGCGGCGCGGGGTAGGTTTTCTTTCCTTGGTGGTGTTGGTCTGTCTGGGGATATCTTGGTTCCCCTGGACCAGGGCCAATGCTAGTCGGCCTGCCGCCGCGGTGGCGCTAACCCTGGATCCAACCAGTGGGCTACCCGGAACCGCCGTTTCGGCCTCGCTGATCTTTGCCGGCGGCCGATATGTCGGTCTCACGACGTCAATTACCTTCGATTCGACCCCCGTGGGCAGCGTGCGCCTAGCTCAGTGTCCCGGCGCAACCGATGACGTGGGATTCGGCACCGCCTGCACCGATCAAACGGTCTCTATAACGGTTCCGCAAAACGCCGCGCCAGGCGCCCACACGGTCACCGCTATGGTTCCGGCTAACCCGGCAGGGGGGCAGGCCGTCAACTTCACCGCTACATTCACGGTGACGGCGCCGCTGCCTCCGGCAAGCTTGATCCTGAATCCTACCAGCGGCGCGGCTGGTTCGCTTGACTCGGTAAGCCTGATCGGCCTTCTCAATACGGCGTTCTCCCAAACGGCAGCGCTCGCCTTCGATGGCGCTTCGATCGGCTCACAAGCAATTGTCGCCTGCTCGAATAACCTGCAAGGGAACGGAGGCTCCGGCTTTGGCGCCGCCTGTACCGGCAATGTCTTCAACGCGCAGATTCCACCGAACGCACAGCCGGGTCCGCATACGGTCACGGCGACAATCACCAGCCCTCCCGGCATAGTCGCCACACCCGTCATAACGGTGTCGGCCACATTCACCGTCGTGCAAACCACGCCGCCATCGCTGATCCTGAATCCCACCAGCGGCCTCGCGGGCAGCACAACCTCGGTCAGCCTGATCAATTTGCCGGCCGATACCACGCAACTCAACGCGGTGATTAGCTTCGACAGCACGTCGATTGACCAGCAAGTGATCGTGAGTTGCACGGCGGCCGGCGGCGCCGGTTTCGGCATCGCCTGCAACGGAAACACGGTGAACGATCTCATCCCCGTCGACGCGCAGGCGGGACCACACACCGTAACGGCCACTATCACCTATCCGACCAACACACAGTTGCCTCCGATCACCGTCACCGCGTCGTACAGCGTGGCGGCGGCCGACGCTACCGCCACGGCAACGGCAACCGCGACGGCAACCGCCCTACCCGGCGCCACGGTCATTCCGGCCACCAATACGCCGGTCGCCATCGCCAAGGCAACGACGACGGCCGCCGCGACCTCGACGCCGCGCCGCATTCTGATGCTGGTCCGATCCGACTTCGACTCGGGCGCGGTGTTGGTCAGTCTGCGCGGTCCCGCCAACGCCAAGGTACGGCTCGACCTTCAGATCAAGCAGGGGGGCGCCGCGAAGTTTAGCTTGACTCGGAAGGGCGTCACGAACAAGGCGGGCCTATATGGCACGTCGCTCGAAGTGACCCTGGCCGGCCGTAAGCCGGGCACGGCATCGATCACCGTGGCGATTACCCAGGGCGGTAAGGTGACGAAAGCGGTACGCCGGCTACGGTATCCGTAGATCGGCAGGGAACACACAAAGACGCCGGCCCTCCCTCGTTTCGAGGGAGGGCCGGCGTCTTTGTGTGGTTACGGTTTAGTCGTTCGAATCGTCAGGCGAAGCAGTCTTGGCGGGCGCCTTCACCACAATAGTGATCGCGGTGAGCGAGTGCCCATCGGATCCGGCAATGCCCCGCACCACCACGCGGTCGTTCACCGCGATCTGGGGGACGGTCGCGGCTGGGGGGACGGGGATAGTAGTGCCGCTGATCGTGGTGGACCCGCTAATCGTGGTGGTCCCGCTGATCGTGGTCGTCCCGCTGAGCGGGTTCGTGTTCCCCACCCCGCCTGGATAGAGCAAACGGCCGGTCACTCTCCAGCGCGTATTGGGGATCGTGGTCACGGTAACCGTTGCGCCGCGCCGTGATTGCACGGTGAACGTACCAACGTCACCGGCGGTGACCGTGCCCTGGACAGTGGTCAGGAAAACCGTCACCCGTCTTGCGTTAATAGCGTGGGTAACGGGATCAAGACTACCGACGACATGCACGAACACGCCGGGTTGCACGATGGTTTGGCTGATTGGCACACCGCCCGCCACAATCGTGGTGGTGGAACTGACCACGACCGTAACGGGGAGAGCGTGGGGCAAGGTCATGACCCAGCCGGTCCCGGTGAGCGTGCTCACCACGCCCTGGGCCGAATGCGCTGCCTTTGCCTTTGCCGGCTTGCTCGGCTTTTGGGGTTGGTTGCCGTGGCCATGATTGCCGGCGGCGCCGACGTTGCCGCCGCCGGCTCGATGGCTCTTGGCCTGCACGCCGCCTGTTGCGCCCAGCGTGACGCAACCGATCAGCGCCGCGGCGAGAAGAACTCGTGCCCTGTACATAGTGAACTCATCCTCCGGAGATCGTGCCGCTGGAAATCGTGGGGGTAAGAAGCCGATCCACCTGAGGTCGTGGGATGAGCGTCTACCGAAACGATCCAGGGCTTGGAACAATAACGCCGCCGGTGGCCGATCCGGACGCGGCTTCATCATACGATCTATCGTGCCAATCGACCATCCCCCAATGCGGTATGCGCGGACAGACATTCGGGCTATCCGGACGAGCGTGAATTTCGACGTTCACCTGAAAAGTGCCGCTGGAATGTACCATTGGTTGCGGCCATGCCCTCGATGACAGGATGGGCGGTGCCGTTCTGCTCGCCTTGCCGGCCTGTTTCGCCGATCAGTGGCCACCAGCTACGCTGACCTCCATCTTCACCGTGCAGGAGGAGGTGGGATTGCGTGGGGCGCAGGCGGCAGCCAGAGGGCAACAGGCGGATGTAGGGCTCGCCGTCGACACGACCGCCTGTGACGATCCACCGGACTTTACGACGAATGCGCTTCGGCTCGGAGCGCGGCCAACTGTCAAGATCATGGATTTCAGCCTTCAGGCCCATCCGGCGGTCCGTCGTGGGTTAGAAAAGGCGGCGGAGCGGGCGTCGCTCACCGTCCAGCACGAACTGCTCACCGGGATCGGGACCGACGCCGGAGCGCTGCAGTTCGGCGGCCACGGCATACCGGCCGGGGTTGTCTCGTTCGGGACGCGCTATACGCACAGCCCCGTGGAAGTGTTCGATGCGGCCGGCCTCGCG
>JAICHN010000314.1 GCA_025924845.1 Chloroflexota bacterium
CACTAACATTTGCTGCTGAATACGTGGATGTTACCCGCCAATCCGCGGGACGCACCGTGGTTTTATGGTCGGGATGCGCGAGTCGTCGGTCAAGCACCGTTGGTTGCATCACCCGCGACCGCAGTCCGGGTACCCTTTGGGTGTTGCCTACCAGAGGACCGCAGTCCCCTGGCCTGCGGTTCAGGGTAAACATTGCCTGTTGACCGGCGACTGGTGTTATCTCCGTCGGAGTAGTATGACGGGTAAGGTCCTGCGAATGCGCTCGCAGGGCAGGGACGGGGCGACTGAGGTTGCGGGGCGGCCGGCTGATCAGCATCGTGACTTCCGCGCGATTTTCAGGGCAGCGCTTCCGGCACGTGCAGTCGCGCCGCGCCAATGAGCCGGTCTCCCATTCCGTAATACACGTCGATGCGCCCGTCTCCGTGATCGTCGATGGCGGTGGGAAAGACCGCCCCACCTGCCACGCTCCCTGATAACTCGTCGGCGGTCTCCGGCTCCAGGATAGGCTGGGGAGAGCGATACAGCACGATGCGTGGATCCTTCAGATCCAGCAGCATGGCGCCCGCGCTGTAGCGGAGCGGTTTCCGGGGATCGCCGGGCGAGGCTTGATGGTTCCGCACGCCATGGTAGATTAGCAGCCAGCCCAGCGGGGTTCGCACGGGCGGCGCCCCGGCGCCGATATAGAGTTCTTCCCAGTCGAATTGTGGTTCGATCAGTACCTGATGGGCACGCATCGCGCACAGGGCGGAGATCCCGCGCCGTGCCTCCTCTAATGGACAGTAGGAGATCCAGATGGCGGGGCGGGAATCGGTGATGCCGTTCGGAACGTGGTCGCCGTACACTGGTCGGTGCAGGAGGGCGATGGCCGGAGCGCCGTCCGGCGAGGTCACCGGCTCGGGAAACAATACGCCATCTTTGTTGTAATAGCTGTCAAAATCTACGCGGTAGCGCCGATCCTTGCGGGGCTCAAAATCGACCAGCCCCAGGCGCACCCACGCGTGCAGGTCGGTCGAGCAGGCCAGGGCGATGCGAGCCCCGGCCGAGCCCCAGGCACAATAGGCCATGACATACTGTTGGAGTGCCTCGATAGGGGTGATTCGGGGGTCCTCGCAGCCGCCGGTGTGCTCCTCGGGACGTAATTCGTAGAACTCCTGGGGTTCCAGTACCCGCCCAAGCCGCTCCACGCCCACCGGGCGGTCCTGTGTGTCCATCATGACGCGGGCGCACAGGATACGTGACCGCTCGTGTCGGTCCACGGCGCGGGGAAAGAGGAGGAGGGCGCCGTCGCGATCACGCGCCACGCCCGGATTGAGCACCCCGTCGGCCTCCTCGGGATGCGTCGGATCGGGGTGCATCACCACGCCCAACCGCCGCAACTTGAAGGGAATGGTCTCGGATCCTTCCTGCTTCACCGAAGGCCTCACTTTCTCTGCTCACTTACTACTTTTGGGGCCGATGATGTTCACGCCGCGCGCCACGACCAGGCCGACGGTGAGGAGGGAGATGCCGGCCTGGGTCATCATGAGCAGTTTCGCCGGTCGAGAGAGGATCATGGTATCGGTAGGGCTAAAGGCCGTGGCGGTGTTGAAGGCAAGGAACAGGTAGTCGAGAAACCGCGGCGACCACCCCTCGTTCAGCTTATCATTCATCTGCTGTGGAAACAGGAAGTCGCCGGGCGGACAGGTAGTGCCGAGGCGCCGCGCCGGCCCACCTCCATCCAACTCCCAGTAGGCCAGGGCGAAAACCAGCAGATTGATCGCCCAGATTAACACGGCCGACCTGAACAGCACGATGCCCTGGCTGATCTGGGGAAGCTGCTGGAGGAGGCGCGCCAGGACGAGGGCTTCGCCGAGGGCAATGAGCCCCAGCAGGGCAAGGGCCGCCAATCTTACCAGGCGCGGCGGTGGATCCCAGCCCCCCGAACTGTGCATGGCTGCCTGCAGGAAGGTAAGGGGGATGAGCAGCACACCCACCACAACGGTGGGCAGCCAGGCCGGGCCAGGCTGAATTAGCGAAGGCAGCGGTATGAAGAGCACGGCAGCTGCCAACGAGGCAATCGACGCCTCCCAGCGATAAAAGGCCTTGCGTCCCACCGGAGGCGGGGCCGTGCCGGGTGAGGTCACGAGTCTCTCCTCACTGGGCCGCTATGCACCAACCTAGCAGCGACCCGCCGCGCCGCCTATCCTACCAGTGACGCCCCAAGGCATATTGCAGACGCGGAGTGCCCCTCATGGTCCTACCCCCATGGCGGAGACTGATTAACCACCCCAAGCCGGCGCATTCATCGCCAACCTGCCGATGACGTCCAACCGTAGAGCGTGTTGCCAAGCACAGTCAGCGGATCCGAGACTAATGCATCGATCGCCGTTGCAAGCGTCAGTAAGTGAGCACGAGGCATATGTGGAAGAAGAAGAATACCGACATTACGCGTACTGGTTTTGCGCCAGGCGATTATCGATTGCGGCCCGATGACGTTGGTTGAGTGTCATGATACCATGCGGCAAGGATTCCTCGTGCTTTACGGAGCCCGTGCCCAACCAATCCCACCCTTACGGCGCCGGCAGCGTTCGCACCAGAAACGTATCGAGCAGCACGCCGGCGGCGATGCCGACGCCGAGATGCCAGCGGAATGGCGCTGAGTGGACTATTCCGCCCAAGGCGGGTGTTGCCCGCATCTAGGCCGAGAGCCGGCGCATGGCGCGGTGAGGGCATAGTTGTGAGCCGCTCAGGAGAACTCGCCGCGCCCCAACCACTCCAGGGCATACTGACGAACTGGTTCCAGCATGCGATAGCGCTCGTGCTTGCGCCACTTGAAGGACCGCACCAGCGAGCCGGTCACGAGTCCGCGAAGTAGTCGCTCAACTTCTCCGGCGGGCAAATCGATACCGGCGCATACCGCCTCGGCCGCCGGTAGTGTGCAGCCGCCGGCAAACACCGACAACCGCCGGAACAGGACTCGACTGGGCGGATCGAGCAGGCAGTAACTCCAGTCCAGGGCCGCACGCAAGGACTGCTGCCGCTCCGGAGCACCGGCATTCCCGCCAGCCAGCAGGGTCGGGAAGTCATCAAGATCACCGGCAATCGCCGCTAACGGCCGCCAGGCCAGCTGGGCTGCGGCCAGTTCGATGGCCAGGGGAATGCCGTCCAACCGCCGACAGACTACTGCAATGTGCGCCGCGGTCTCTTCATTCAAGCCGAAACCGGGCGCCACGTCCTGGGCGCGCCCGCAAAAAAGCCGCACCGCCTCAGCGCGGGCAATGTCGCCCAGCCGAATACCGTCGAGTCCAGCCGGCGGGATGGTCAGGGAAGGTACCTCCTCGGCACGCTCGCCCTGCATGCCCAGACGCTCGCGACTGGTGGCCAGTACCCGGACGTGAGGCCCCGCTTGCAAGAGGGTGGCGATAAGTGGCGCAATCAGTGGACGCAGGTGCTCGCAATTGTCTAGGAGCAGCAGGAGAGGCTGTTCCTGGGCCCGCAAATGGGCCACAATCGTCTCCAGGAAAGGGCGCTGCGGCTCCTCACGCAAGCCCAATGCTCGTCCCACTAACGCCGCCGGATCACGATCCGGAGTCTGCGCCGCCAGTTCCACCAGCCAGACGCCCCCGGGAAAGAGCGTGAGCAGATCCTCCGCCAGTTTGAGGGCCAGACGAGTTTTCCCGCCACCGCCCACGCCGGTCAGGGTAAGCAAGCGTGAGCCGGCTTGGTTCGCTGGCGCGAGAAACAGCGAGAGCCGGGTTTCCAGACGAGGTCGCGCCAGGTAGGCGGTGAGCGGAGCCGGCAGGTTGTGCGGGCGATGGAGCGGTGCCTTCAGGGGAGGAAAGACCACAGGAGACGCGGCGCCGGTCAATTGATAGAGCATCTGGGGCGGCCTGCCGGGGATCAGATCGTAGCGATCGAGGGGCAGGAGCATGGATCCGGCAGGCAGCGACGTACCGGCAACCGCATGAACGGCATGCGACACCAGCACCTGCCCTGAGTGCGCCTGGGCCGCGAGCAAGGGCGCCAGGGCCGGTTCACCGCTCCTCGCGCGGTCGCCGTCGGTAAATACACCGGTATGCAGGGCCAGCCGCAAGCCCCGTGGAATGGCCGAGCCCGCAGGGGGCGTCATCAGCAGCCAACTCGCCTCCAACGCGGCGCTGGGAACGGCAAAGGCAAAAAGCCTGGCGTTGGCTGAGCCGGCCGCGGTCGGCGTTGTACCCCCGTGCGCCCGCACGACGGCTAGGATGGATGCCGGAAGGGGGTCGATCCCGCCCACCGCCAGCACCGTTCGTAGACCCTGCTCCGGCGCGCTGGCGGCCGCCGGATTTGTGATCCCCCATCTGGGGACAAGAAGGCGGTCGTGAGCCGCTGCGGTTTCGCCGCTGGGGGTCAGACCCTGACGAGCCAGGGACTTGGCGAGCACGGCATACGCGTCCTGAGCCGCGCCCAACTCGCCCAGACGGGTCAGCAGCGCCATGTACCGGCGCGTGAGTTCCTCACTGGCCGGGTTGAGGGCGACGGCGTGCCGATAGTAACCTGCCGCCTGTTGGGGATCATCGCCCTCGCGGAGGGCGCCGGCATGGGCAAGAACCTCCACTAGACGAGCACCGAGGCCGCGGCGGCAGGAGCGGACAAGGGCGGCAAGGCCGCTCGACCGGTCGACGGTGTGCCCAGCCAGAAACTCACCGCGATAGAAGTCGATCGCGGCCTGGCAGGCCGCGAGATCATTACCGCGCAGGGCCCTGGCAGCTGCCTCGGTAAACGCATCGGCGTCGATCCACACCGACTCCGCCGCCAGAGCGAGCCACTCCGATCCCTGTTTGCGCAGGTACGTCTCACTGCCTGCGGCGCCCTCGCCCGCCCTTAAGCGATTTCTCAGGCCGCACATGACAAAGCGTAGGCTGTTCGCCGGATCGGTCAACTCGGCCTCGGGCCAGAGGAGGGCGAGTACGCGATCGCGGCTCAATCGGTGGTCACGGGCGCTAAGCAGGGCAAGAAACAGAATAGTGGGCTGGTCGCCACCCCAGCGATCAGGGGCAATCTGCCGATCCTCGCGCCACACCGCGAACTCACCGAGGGTGCATACCCGCAATGGGGCCGGAGTAGTCAATGGCGTCTCATCGCAACCGGGGGAGATTGGTCGCCGTGTCGTCTGCAAGCGAACAGGCGGGGTTGTCGTCCCGGTCCGCGTGCTGCCCGTGATGAGAGTCGTGGTCATGATTCCCGCTCCCTACTGTCCGGTGCCTGGGCGACGCCTCATCGGCGTGTTGTCGGGCTCGGCGCCGCCGCGCCCGTGACCAATCTTCTTCCTCCCACCTTTTCCCGGTGCATCATATAGGACAGACCCCCCAGCCCGCAAGCACCCCGTCTTTATCGAGTAGTCGTGTATATACAAACATGTAGCACGGCCCCGCGGAAGGTCTATCCGCACCTCGAATGCCTGGCGCCCCAAGCTTCCTCACGCGAAACTAATGGGTGCCTGCTAGGGTGTTCATGGCGCCGCTTGGCATGTAGGTAAGCCCCGCCCGTTACCCCACGGTGTAGGTTGATGACCAGGAAAGATGGAAGCGTGCAAATGTGCATGCATATGTCGTCGTTGCCGGGAGGGCGAAGTATCCCCATCTACTCGCTGCGCGATCTGGCGCATCATGGCTTCCCGGCTCGAGCCCTAGTGAACGGTCAGGTCGCCGCCTTCCACGCCGGGCTATTCGGCCTCGTGCGCGGCTATGAGGTGCGGTCCCTTACCGACCGCGCCCATGAGTCTCACGCGCCTCGACTACCCCTGGCGGAGGGCGCTCTCCTGCTCTCACCTCGTGGGGCCATCCCCCTGATCGCCGCGGATCGGGTACACCCTTCATTTCAGCTGCCGGACGACTATCAGAGTCTCTTCGCCTCCCTCTCCGCCCCCCTACAAGTGGTAGTTCCACTGCGTGGGTTCGGCCGGTCCAATCACGCCGCGGCGGACGAACCGGCTGCCGAGGGCGACACCGTAGAGAGAGCCATCTCGGCGGAGACCACGTCCGCCGTAGCCATGCTCTGGATGCACGACCTGGCGTGGATAGCGTTTACCGACCTCCTGGCCATGTGTGGTACACCCGACCGCTATTACACGTTCACACCCCTGGCCCA
>JAICHN010000315.1 GCA_025924845.1 Chloroflexota bacterium
GAAAGGACCAGGCTTTCCGCAACGCAGGCCACTGGGAGCGCGAGCATCATTCGCGTCCCCGTTGTTCGCGGCGACGGGACGAGCGAGACGCGCGCGCGCCCAGACGGATGCATAACGCAGGCGACGTCGCCAACAGTATCAAAAACACGAGATGTGCCCCCACGACAGGTACTGTTCCTCGCACCTCGTTGGACGTCAGGCCCCGGGATGCTCCGCGCGAAGTCGGGCAAGCTCGGCCTCCAAAGCGGCCACTCGCGCCTCGGCCTCCGCCGCCCGTTGCGCTTCGCCTTCCGCGCGCCGCCGCTCCTCCGCCGCCTGCCGCTGGGCCTCCTGCTCCCGTGCCCGCGCCTCCCGCGCGCGCCGGCGCTCCTCCCGCGCTCGTTCCCGTTCCTCCTCCACCGCCTCTTCATCCGAGAGCAGCCGCCGACCCTGGGCATCGGAGAGCCGCAGGAACCGCTCGTCCGCCTCGTCTATCTGGAGCAGCAGCCCGCCCAGGGCGCGGCTCCGCAGCCCGTCCCCTTCGCGCGGCCAGTCCTCCCACCGTCCGCACCCACCCCGATGGTAGCCGAACAGCTTGGCACCGCCGTCCTCGCGCCGGGGCGCGAAGATCGCATACTCCTCCACCCCCAGCCGCTCGTAGAGGACCGGCTTCTCCGTGGTGTCCCGCAGCCAACTGGCGCCTGTCACGATCTCCAGCACGAAGCGGGGCGGCTGCCCTTCCACCGCCACGTTCCAGGCGGTCCGACTCGTGCTGTCCCCCTCGGCCACGAACAGGTCGGGCGCCACCTCCAGGTTAGCCCGGCCCCGGCCGTGTCACCCACAACTCGGCCCCGATGTACCAGTGCAGGCGGTGCGCGGCCCGATGCCGGCGCAAAATGGAGAGCAGCAGGTGCAGGGCCCACAGTTGGTAGTCGGGCATGACCATCCAGGGCGCCTCCTCCGTATCATTGGGGATCTCGGTCACCCACTCCGTCGTACTGACCTGGCGGGGCGTTACCATACCCGCATTTCCTCCCCTGCTCTTCCCACCGCCCAGCGTACCTCCAGTGTACGGCATGGACCGGCTCTTTCCACAATGATAAGGATTTGGTGATTTCGGTCGGAGCCGAAATCACCAAATCCCCCTTCCCACCGCGGGCGATTTCCTTGATCGGCGCCCATAGGGTAGGCTGTAAGGGAACAGAGGTCAACCGCCAATAGATGAGGAGTTCCGCGCTATGGCTCGGCAGCCTGGACAATCCCGCGTGGACACAGATGCGGCGCCCCAATTACGTGACCGGGGCAACGGATTGGCAATGGGCATCACGGTGGCCGTGCTGGCCGTTATGGCGCTCGCCATCGCCATCGATACCTCCTCGGTACCCGGCCTGGCGTTCTTCACCGTTGTCTCGCTCGGTGGATTGATCGCCGCCATCATGGTCTGGGGCTAGGGCAAGCCGGCGTGGTCCGGGTAGGTTAGCGGGATGCGGCGGCCGCGGCGGGACGATTGAAATTGGCGACGATCAGCGCGCCGACCGCGAGCACAAAGGCAAGAATGGCGTGCTTGTGATGCACCCCGGTCGGATAGAAGAAGTGCCCCGTCCAGTAGAGGCCGCCGACAATTACCAGGACGACGGCAACGACGATCGCGCCGAGAAAAATCTGCTGTCTTTGGTTCATTATTCCCCTGCTCCGTTTCCAAAAGGCGAGCCGCGGCATCAGCACGGCAGAGGATACCATTTCGAGCAATAGTGTTACATCCCCGGTTGCATTGATCCTGCCCCTTTAGGGCGAGGATCTACGCTAAGACATAGCGCTTGACAGACGAGTAGTAGCGTGCCGCGGCCCCTTGTGGGCAAGGGACGATTCGGCCAAAAGGGGAGGGACGCCCCGGTGCAGCCACTTTGGGGAGCGGTCGATCCGGCAGGCGCCGTCGCAAGTAGGCCGCTCTCCGGCCGAGACGTGACACGCTTCCTGGTGTCGGCGGCGCTCACCCTGGCCATGGTCCTGGTGGCCGTACAGTCCCTGGGCATGCTGTTCATGACGAATGGGGCTCCCAGCTTACTGGTTCTCTGCGCGGCGGCGGGCCTGTGCTCGTTGCTCGTCATCCTCTCACCGTTCCCCGACTGGGGCTGCTGGTTGGTGGCCCAGTTGCCGGCCGCGGCGGGCGCGCTCTGGTTGGCGGATCGTCCGGTTGGGCTCACCGCCGCGATCAGCAATCTCCCCGCGACCGGCTTGACGCTCGCCATACCGGGCCTGTCCGCCGATCGGGGAATCAACCTTAATTTCGGTGACCACGGCGCCGTGTGGATGCTCCTTCTGCTGCTGGGCCTCCTTACCTGGGAATTGACCTGGGGCGTACTGTGGCTGGTCCTCCGCGCGAGCTATGTCTGGCCCGCCATTATGCTGGCGGGCGCCAATCTGCTGACCGCGGCCAGTGTCGGAACCACCGCCCAGGCGCGTTTTCTCCCCTTCGTGGCGCTCGCCCTGCTCTTGGTGCTGTGGCACACCTGGTCGGAGCGCTGGACGCGGTCGGGCGCCAATCTCGGCCCGCATCTCCCCTTTCGCTGGGCGGCGATCTCCTTCCTCGGCGGGTTGTGCGCCCTCGGTCTGGCCCTGCCCCTGGGCTGGACGGTACTGCCCCCGTTGCAAAACGGGAACCTTCGGCAGTGGGCAGTGGAGCGCTGGACACAGTGGCAGCCCAGTCTCACCAATCCATTGCATCTCATCCCATCCGCGGCTACCGGCACGCTTGGGGCCGGCGGCTTCGGCGATCACCTGGCGCTCGACGGACCATTCCGTCCCTTTCCCGGCGTCATCATGCGCATCCAGGGCATACCTCCCGACCAGGGGCCCTATTGGCGCGGCCAAGTATACGGCGAATACAGTAGCGGAACCTGGCGCATGGGTGACCCAAGCCAGACGTTGACCGTGCCGGGCGGCGTGACGCTGCCCGCCAACGTACCGCGCCACGATAGCCGCCTGCGCACCGTGCATATCACCGTCACGCAGCCCGCCGATGGACTGCTGTTCGCGCCCGGCCGCCCGGTCGGCGCGGGGATGACGGCGCGGGTGGCCTATCCCGATCCCGATGTCTCGGGCAGCGAACCGGCCGCCGTGTACGCGACCGCCGGCTTGCGGGCCGGCGAGACCTATTCGATGACGGCCGAGGCGCCGTTCGCCGTTCCCCGCCTGGGCGCCGCCGGCCCGCCTCCCGATCCGCGCTACACGGCCATTCCGCCCGGACTCGACCCGCGCCTCGGCCAATTGGCCCGCAAGTTGACGGCAGGACAGCCGAATCCGCTCGCCAAGGCGCGGGCCATCATGGAGTACCTGCGGGGGCCGCTCTTCACCTACGACAGCAGCGTCGGCGCCCCTCCCCATGGGGATGATCCACTGACCTATTTCCTCTTCACCAGCCGGCGCGGCTATTGCGTCCACTTCGCGTCCTCCATGGCCTTGCTCGCTCGGCTGGCCGGGCTGCCCTCGCGCGTGGTGGGCGGCTACGCCACCGGCACCTACGAGAACGGCTCCTGGGTGGTGCGGGGCGAGAATGCTCACACCTGGCCGGAAATCTTCTTTACGGGGGTCGGTTGGGTGCCGTTCGAGCCCACGCCGGGTTTTGCCGATGCCCAGACCTCGCCCCAGGGCGCCGCGACGTCGGCAACCGGGAGTGCCGCCCAGCCGCCTGCTCAGCCGACCGCGGCCGTGTCCCCCACACCACTCCAGCCCATCGGCCGCCCCGGTTCGCGCGTCGCCGGCGGATCGGGCAGCCCATCGGCGCTCGCCCTCCTGTTCGCCGCGCTGGTCGTGGCTCTGGGCGGAAGCGCGGTACGGCTACGGGCGGCTCGACGGAGGGCGCCCACTATCGCCGGCATCTATCGCGGCCTGTGCCGTACGGCGGCGCTTCTGGCGCGTGGGCCGCGTCCCTGGCACACGCCCTTCGAGTTCGCCCGCTTTTACGCGGGCCGATCGGCGGAGGAATACGCCGATATCACGCGGATCACGACGCTCTATACCGCCGCCACCTACGGCCAGGCGTCGGCCGCGCCCAGCGCGGCTGAATTGGGTGAGGCGCGGGACGCCCTTCGCAGGCTGCGCCGCCGCTGGCTGGCTCGAAAGCTACACTTGTGGCGCGCGTGAAGTTTGATCCTGTTGGCGAATGGGCACGAACACTTCTAGTGGGAAGTGTATTCGCGCAGGCGATTTCGCCAACCGGATCAGGTTCGGTGTCGCGGCTGTCTGCTCCCGTCGGTGAGGGGAAGCACACAGCCACGTAGCCTCACGGGAGGATTAGTCGGCCTCCCATTGTATATGGCGGTAGATCGTCTCAAAGTCGAGGTCCAACCCGATACTTTCCAGGCGCACGATCTCACCTGGTTCGTAGGTGAAGCTTAGCCACTGCTCACCTTCCCGGCGCCGGACTTCAACCCCGGGAAATCTACTGTTGATCAGCGCATATTCGCGCAGACTGGGCGCCTGGGCGTAGCGGCGCGGCTTGCTTACCCGATCGATACGTTCGGTAGAGGGCGAGAGCACCTCGATTACCAGGGTGGGGTTGTCCACCTCGGTATCGGCGCCGGCACCGGGACTATCGGCGCACACCACGAAAAGATCGGGGTAGAAGTAGTGGTTGCCGGACGGACGGACACGCAGGTCGCTATCATAGAGGCGGCACGGTCCGTCCCCAAGCCGGTGGTCGATGGCCGTTGTCAGGTTGATTTTGATGCGTGAATGCGCCCTGCTTCCCCCGGCCATGGCCGAGCGAGGTTCCGGGCGCAAGCCAAGCACTACATCGGGATCGAGCGGGTGGTCGGGGTCGCCCCATGGATAGACGACGCCGTCCATGTATTCATGCTTGGTCTCCGCCGCCCGCTCGAAGGCCAGGTAATCCTCTACGCGGATGCGCTTGGCTGCCGGAAGGCTCATCAGGCAACTCCTCCTTGACTTCATGTTCCATTCTACAACAGTGAGATTGGCGCGGTATCATATCTGTCTGATGACTTATTGGTAGGAGGCAATCACGATGGCTGGTAGTATGTCGCGGGCCGTTGCGGGCCGGGAAGGGCTATGTACCGGATCACCGCGACGTCGGACCTTCGGAGCCTTATGACCGAACCTGAGGGCCTGCTGGAGGGCCTGGTGGTCCGCTCGCAGAGCGGCTTTTATACGGTTCGCGTGGCTGATCGAACCCTGGTGTGCAGCCTGCCGGGCCGGTTCAAGCAGGGCCGGAGGACCGAGAAGAACCCCCTGGTGATCGGCGACCACGTGCTGGTGCGCCCCGGGCCGGACTCCGCCGGGGCGATCGAGCGCATCTTGCCCCGCCGCAACGAGTTGGCACGCGCGGCGGCGGGCGGCGTGGACCTCAAGCACGTCCTGGCCGCCAATCTGGATCTGGTTGTCCTCGCCTTCGCGCTCCGCGAACCCGACCTCAACACGCCCCGGCTGGACCGCTTCCTTCTGGCCGCCGAGCAGGCCGAGATCCCGCCCGTGATCGTGATCACCAAGCTGGATCTGGGCACTGTCGAGGATGCCGAGCGCATCCTACACCCCTACCGCGCTATCGGCTATCCGGTGCTGCTCACCAGCGCCCGCACCGGTGAGGGGCTGGGGGCGATACGCGAGACGTTGGCCGGCAAGATCAGCACCATTATCGGCTCATCCGGGGTGGGGAAATCCAGCCTGCTGAACGCCTTACAGCCGGGACTGGATCTTCGCTTCGCCGAGATCAGTCTCGCCACGGGAAAGGGCCGCCACACCACCACCGTGGCCGACTTATTGCCCCTGGACTTCGGCGGCTACCTGGCCGATACGCCCGGGCTGCGTGAATTGGCCCCCTGGGATCTCGACCCCGAGGAGGTGCCCCTGCTCTTCCCCGAAATGCGCCCCTATCTCGACGCCTGCCGGTTTGCCCGCTGCACGCATCTGCATGAGCCGGGCTGCGCGGTACGCCGCGCCCTGGAGGAGGGGTTGATCGATCCCGGCCGTTACCGTAGTTACACGCGCATTCGGGCCGAGAGCGTCCTCGATGCCGCGCCGGTAGGCCGGCGCGGCTAGCCTGGATTATTCACGGAGCGCGGGCATCTTGCCCGTCCCCGTGCTC
>JAICHN010000316.1 GCA_025924845.1 Chloroflexota bacterium
CAGCGCCTACCCGGCCGCCCCGGACAGCGAATACGGTTGGGAGAAGCTGTTCAGCGAGCGCCTGTACCTCGCGTACCAGCGCAACAACGGGATCACCGTGCGGATCGCGCGCTACCACAATATCTTCGGCCCCGAGGGTACCTGGCAGGGCGGGCGCGAGAAGGCGCCGGCCGCGATCTGCCGGAAAGTGGCCCTGGCGGCCCACGGCGGCGAAATCGAGGTTTGGGGCGACGGCAAGCAGACCCGGTCCTTTCTGTACATCGACGAATGCCTCGAGTTCCCCGGCTATCCCGGCATTGTGGAGCGACCCCTGGACGAAGGACGCCTGCCCGCCTTTCTGGCCGACTGTCACGCCCGATGCTTCGACCTTGCCTTGCAGATGCAGGGCAGCGGGGGCGCCAGCAATCCATTCACCGCGCTGCTCGGCGCTCGCCACATGGCGGGTTTTTTCTTGCCGGATCAGGCGTGCCCCGATCCGGAGCGTTTCCTTCCCTTTATCGACGCAGAGTCGGAAGTAACACGCTACCTGCGTCTGTTGGCCCATCTAGGCATTCCCAATCGGGGTGAGCACCTGGAGTTTCCCCTCTATCCGGAGGACCGTAGCGCGCTCCAGGCAATCGAGGAAACGCGCGACTTGCACCCGGGCACCTATGCCTGCGTCCACGCCGGGGCAAAGGAGGAGATACGCCGCTGGCCTCCGTCCCACTTTTCGGCAGTGGCGGACGCCCTGGCAAGCCAGGGGTTGCGGATCGTGCTCACCGGCACCAACGGCGAGGTTGCGCTGAGCCGGGCCGTAGCGCGCGCCATGCGAGCCCCCGCCCTCGACCTGACCGGACGTACCAACCTCGGCGCCCTTGCCGTTCTGCTCAGCAATGCCCGCCTGCTGGTATGCAACGACACCGGCGTCTCCCATCTGGCGGCCGCGCTCCGGGTGCCAAGCGTGGTCATCTTCCTTGCCTCCGACCCCGCCCGTTGGGCGCCGCTCGATCGCGGCCGGCATCGCGCCATCCCTGCCGGCCTCGCGCCCGGCCGGTTGGTTAGGCCGGGGCGCGTCGTCGCGGCTGCCGCCGACCTCCTGCATCTGGAAGCCACAAGCAGGGTATGACGGATGTGCCACATCTGCGTGATCGAGTCCGCGGTTTAGGAACGCGGGTCTCCAGACCCGCCTGGCTCAGCGCCGGATCGTCCAGTCGGTCGCGCGATTGCCAAAAATGGCGCTTGCCAGACGACTTGGCGCACTCAGCCCTGGCCGGCTGATGCGGCACCGACCAAGGGAGGGCGCCGCTTCCCGAAGCCGGTCGCCTGTTCAAAGGCGTGGGCAATTTGGAGGAGACGCCGTTCACTCTGGTGCCTCCCCACGATCTGCAAGCCGATTGGTAAGCCTACCTGGGTGAAGCCACAGGGGACCGAAATTGCGGGATTGCCCATGATCGAGATGAAGTAGCAGGATTTCATCCAGTCGATGTAGCTTTCCATTGGCACTCCGTTGATCTCCGTGACATAGGGTTGCAGGACATCGAACGGCGGCACCTGTGTGGTTGGGAGGACGAGAAATTCGTATGTTTCAAAGAAGATTCGGGCTCGCTCGTAGAGTTGCGTCTTCAGCATCTCAGCCCGACCAAGTTGCGGACCGGTCAGCGCGGCACCGCGCTCCACTTCCTGAATAATTGTGTCCTTGATCAAGGGACGCGAGGTTCTCACCAATTCGGCAAACCCCGCTTCGAACTGCCAGGCGCGGAGCGTTTTGAACGCCTCGTCAGCCCCCCTGAAGTCCGGCTCGGCATCATCCACCCTGCAGCCCAGTGCCTCGAACACGGTGCGTTGTCCATTCACTACCCGGCGCAGTTCCGGGTCGAAGGCAACGCCGCCCAAGTCCCCGGCCCAGGCTACGCGAACCCCCCTGGGATCGGCATCGAGAGGTTCGGCGAATTGCCCGCCCTGCTCTGGGATGGAAATGGGCGAACGGAGATCCGGACCGGCAATCACGCTCAGAAAGAATGCCACATCGGCCACGGTACGGCCCATCGGCCCATCGACCGATAAGGTAGACCAGGCCGAGATTCGCGGGCGAGTCGGCACGCGCCCCGAAGCGGGACGGAGACCCACCACGTTGCAGAAAGCGGCGGGATTGCGCAAGGAGCCCCCCATATCGCTGCCGTCGGCAAGCGCTACCATGCCGCAGGCCAGAGCCACGGCGGCGCCGCCGCTGCTCCCCCCACAGGTTTTAGTCGGATCGTAGGGATTGCGGGTTCGGCCAAAGACCTCGTTGAACGTTTGCGAGCCGGCGCCGAACTCCGGCGTGTTGGTCTTACCCAGGGTAATCGCGCCCGCCTGCTTGATGCGCTCGATGATAATTGCATCCTCGGTAGGCACCCAGTCGCGGAAGAGCGGCGACCCGTAGGTGGTGCGCAGGCCCGCCGTATCATGGAGATCCTTGTGGGCTACGGGCAGCCCATGGAGCGGCCCGAGCAGCGTGCCGCGCGCCAGGGTCTCATCGGCGCGACTGGCCTGCTCCATAGCTTGTTCCGGCACCAGGGTCACGATCGCGTTGACCGACGGATTCACCCGTTCGATCTGCCGGAGATGGGCCGCCGTGACTTCGCAGGCCGATACGGTCTTGCTCCGGATCATGCTCGCCAATTCAACCGCGCTTAGAAAGCACAGGGCAGCATCGCCGTCCACCTGCCCAGGAGAGTGGGCTAAAGTCGCGTCCGCCATGCTCGGCCTCTCCTTCCAGGTGTCTTCCGCTTACGATGACTCATGGTAGCCGGTTTGCCCAACCGAGTGGGAGCGCCTCCCTATGATCGCGCTGACCGCGGCATGCCTGGGGATTGTGGAGCGCGCGATACGTGTAGGGGTGCACAGCTGTTCGTCCTCGTCGCCGGTCAGGGCGTCTACCTGGGCATACGGCTGTCTGCCCCTGCTCGGAACGACTATGACCCACAAGGCAGCAAGGGGGTTCCATTGTCGTCATTGCCGACAGCGTCTTACACTGGAAACTTCGTGGCTGCCGCCGAGGCGCACGGCCACATCAAATGTAAGGAAATGAATTGATGACTACCACGCCTCACCCGACCTTTCGCCCGCCCTTGCTCGGCCGGATTGCCCTGGTCAGCGGCTGCGGCAACCCGCACGGGATTGGCTTTGCCGGCGCCCGCGTCCTGGCCGAGCAGGGCGCCGCCGTGGCCATCACCTCGACTACGGCGCGTATTGAGGAGCGGGCCGCCGAATTGGCCGGCGCCGGTTATACGGTCGGCGCTTTCATCGCGGACCTTACCGATTGGGAACAGACGGCTTCCCTCGTGAAGGCGGTACGAGACCGCTTCGGATCCATCGACATCCTGATCAATAACGCCGGTCTGGCGCAGGTCGGCATGGCGAAGTCATCCGGCCGTTTCGTGGATCTCGATCCGTCGGCCTGGCGCCTTGCCCTGGACCGCAACCTCACCACCGCCTTCAACCTGACCCGCCACATTGTGCCCCTCATGGTCGGCCAGCACTACGGCCGAATCGTCAATGTATCGTCGGTCACTGGACCATTCGTGGCTTATCCAGGCGAGAGCGCCTATGCGGCGGCCAAAGCGGGCATGGACGGCTTGACGCGATCGCTCGCTCTGGAGCTCGGTCCGCACGGCGTGACCGTCAACTCGGTAGCGCCGGGCTGGGTGGCGAATGACCCATCACCGCACCCCGATGTATTGGAAGGAGGCCGCTACACGCCGGTCGGACGCGTGGGCCGCCCCGAGGAGATCGCGGCCGTGGTCGCGTTTCTGGCCGGCGAGTCGGCGAGTTATGTGACCGGCCAGTCCATCGTAGTGGATTGGGGCATTATCTTTCAGGAGGAGAAGGGGCGGCTCACGAGCGCACCGTAGTCAACCTGGGCCTCCAGAGAGGGCAGGGCAAAATCGGGCAGGTGCAACAGGTGACCCCTCTCGGCAAGAAAATAAACTCTCCCGGGCCGAGCCGCCGCTGCGTCTGACCAACCCACACCTTCGGGCGAGCGGACTCCGAGAGCGCGGCCTACGCGGTTCCGGCTTCGCGAGCGATTAGTCGGGCGGCACCAACTCGAAGTAGCGAGCCAGCAGGGCGGCATCACCGAATACTTGCAGCGTATCGGCCGGGATACGCTGCCACAGGAACAAGAACAAGTCCGAGGCGCTGCCGCGCACCGCGACATCGCCTTTGCTATGTTCATGCGTCACCACAAGTCCATCGGGCACGAAGCGCACCAGCCACTCGCCTGGTCCGTCGGTGCGACGGAAGTGGTATGTCTCGCCGTGCCCCGGCCGGGGATGCCCCGCCCAGCCGCGCCGCGCCGGCAGCATCACCTCGAAGGTCTCGTCAATCCCGTCGCACGCCAGATCACCCTCGGCCGGATCGGGCGTACCGTACGCCGATTGGGCATCCCAGCGATGCACCGTAGTTTCGTGGGTCATGCGGCGCTGCCAGAATCCGGCGGTCTGGTCCACCTTCCACCAACTGCTGACCGGCTCGGTCGGTTCGAGTGCCCACAGTGCCACGCCCAGTTCCGCCGTGGTCTGTTCGTAGAGAGCCGGCAGTTCGGCGGGAGCACGCGCGGGATCCAGCCTCTCATCCGCGAACCATTCCTTGAATCGCACCGGTAGACCCCAGGCAGCGAAGTCATCCATGGGGAACGGCGCCGGCCGCTTGCGAACCAACCCCAGGCGATTGACGTTCATCTCGATCATGTGTGAAACCAGAGTGGCCATGGTCCAGCCCGGACAGGAGGGAATAGGCGCCTCCAGACCCAGACGTGCCGCCGCCGCGAGCGCTGCCGCTTCCTGCAGGTATCCCTCGCGATACACAGTTTTCTCGAGCATGGGCGTCCTCCGCCGCGCGACTTCCCGTCCGGCCGGTAACCAAGGTCAGGTAGGGATAGGCTAACTTCGAACCCTACTGACCTGGATCGCGGGCAGCACGTTCGTGAAATTGGCGAGATCGCCCATGATCTCACCACCATGGGCCGCCATGCCGCTTTGCATGCCTTTGCTGTCGAAAAGCAAGGCGTCGATCACTGCGTACGCCGGCGGGTCGCCGGGAACGCCGCCGCCCAGGCCCTCATCGACCTGTACCGCGGTCAGGCCCGAGGAGGCGAGACGCTCCTTGACCATCGGTACATGTTTGGTCAGATAGTACTCAAGATCGAACGTGCTGTCGGCGGTCTTCGGATACATTACCGCTACACGGAGCATCATGACCTCCAGGAGCGCGGAACGTCCGCATCCCGCGCGCTACCACTCCGAGCGAAGAGGACAGGGTATGCCCCTTCCATTCCAGTATACCGCTCCATCGGCGGCGGTTCCGGCCTGCACCGTCACCCACGCATACCACCCGATTACCAATTGGTGAACGCGCCATCCAGCCTACGTAGATGGGGCAACTCCGTCATCTGGTACGGGTACCGTCGCGCTGCTTCACGGTCAAACTCAACCCCAATGCCCGGCTGAGTGGGCGCCAAGAGATAGCCGGCCTCAAAGGTCGGTGTCACCGGAAACACATCCTGCAGCACCGTTCCGGTCGGTTGCGGCAATTCCAGCACGCCCACATTCGGGCAGGCCAAGCAGAGTTGAAGGCACGCGGCGGTACTTACCGGTCCATTGGGGTTGTGCGGTACGATGTTGATGTGATGGGTTTCGCACCAGCCCGCGATTTTCCTGGATTCGGTAAGGCCGCCGCCAAGGGTCGGATCGATCCGTGCGTAGTCGATCAGATCCTCCTCGATCAGTTGCCGATACTCCCACTTGCCGGCGAATTGCTCGCCCGCCGCCAGGGGCACGCCCGTACGAGACCGAAGCGCCCGATACGCGTTGGTGCCCTCCGAGCGTAACGGATCCTCGACGAAGTACGGTCGATAGGCTTCGATCTCTCGACAGAGCGTGGCGGCATCGGCCGGATCGAGCCGCGTATGCACATCCAGGCAAAGCTCCACCTCGTCGCCCAGCGCCGTCCGCAGCGCCTCGCACTGACGTAAGGTAGTACGCAGGGCCTGTCGCGGCTCGAAGAGATCATCCTGAGTGGGGACGCCCCAGCGTACGAACGTATAGCCCTGGGCCATGGTCCG
>JAICHN010000317.1 GCA_025924845.1 Chloroflexota bacterium
CCGTGAACGGGGCGGCTACCTTCTAACTTGTCGCACGATACGCCTCAGCGGCGCCCGTTCAGTCGTAATAGTCGGGGGAGCGCTTCAACGTTTGCCATTGCCCGCCGTCATGGCCAAAAACCACCAGCCCTATCCGTTCCCGTTCAACCAGGGCAAGAAGCTTGCTCGTACTGGCCCGCAATTGCTGCTCATTGTCGTCAATCGGCCATGCCTGGCGATCCTGGGTGAATGTGTGCGCCATCATAACCGCGTCGATCGCCAACAGTACGGGGCCGGTTTCGGGCAGGCGCACCAACACCGACTGATGGCCAGGAGCGTGGCCGCTGGTCTCAAGCAGGGTCAGGCCCGGCATAATCTCGGTGTCGCCGGCAACCAGCGTGTAGCGCAGAGCCGGATGGTCCCAATGAGCGCGGGCGGCAGCAAAACGCGGATGTCCGCTTCGGGCCAGATCATAGTGTACGCGCTGCACGATGAACTCCGCCTTGGTAAAGCTATCATGATAGCCCGCGTGATCGATGTCGAAGTGGGTGCAGATCACAACCTCAATATCATCCGCTCGCAGGCCAAGATCGGCCAGATGCGTGAGGACATTTTTCTCCTGCTCGGCCGGGGGCGCTCCGGGTGGTAGCGGTGCGTCGGCGGGGAGTCCGCTATCAATCAAGATATGCCGGCCCTCCGCGGTTTCGATAAGGTAGCAACCGGAGACCATGTCCAGGACGCGCCCCGGACCCAGAGGTAGCCGTGAGAACGAGAGGGGAAGAAGGTATAGGCGCCGCGGTGCGTCGGTGCGGAGACTCATAGATCAATCCTTATCTCGAAATCAGCCCTATCTCACCATCAGTAGTGCCCCGCCCGGCCCGACGCCGGCGCCACCCTGCCGTTTCCGAAGTGCCTCCGGAGTGAAGTCACGATTCATCGCGGTCATAGATGAGGTCCAGCAGCGTTTCCTGGGCGGCCTCGATCGCCGCGGCGTCGGCGGCCCGCAACTGCGTTTCCAGGGCGACGATCGTTTCGTGTAGATCCTCGTCCGTGGGGCCGGCTGCCAACAGGCGGCGCGCCCGGGCCAGCAGCGCCTGGGCTTCGATCGGGATCGGGCCGCCGGCAGTCGCGGCATCGTCCTCGATCACCTCTCCCTCCAGCGCTTCCAACTCGTCATCGTCCAGATCCGCGAGCAGAGTGCTCTCCAGATCGGTCAGGCCGGCGCGGGCGCTGACGATCTCGACCGGAGTGAGCCTGGTGCCCGCGGCCTTGACCTGTAGCCCAGCCTGTTTGCCGCTCCCGCGATCAATGGCGGAGACATGCAGGATACCGTTGAGGTCGAAGTCGAAGCTGACCGTGATGCGCGGCGGTTCGCCCGGTGACTCCGGCCGCAATCCCTCGAACATGAAGGTACCCAGCAGCGTATTCTGTGAAGCGATCGCTTCCTCGCCCTGGTAGACCTTCAGTTCAATCGCTGTCTGCCCTGGACTAAGCGCGGCATAGATCTCGGATCGCGTGGTGGGGATGGTGGTGTTGCGATGAATAATCACACTATATTGATCGGGGACGACACGGCCAAACATCACTTCCGCCACCGCGATACCCAGCGAATGGGGGGTGACGTCGACCAGGATGGCATCCAGCGGCTCACCGGCGACGATGGCCGCTTGCACCGCCGCGCCCAGCGCTACCGCTTCATCGGGATTGATCGCGGTCTCCGGCTCCAGTCCGGTGTGCTCGTACACGCGCTGCCAGACCAACGGCACGCGGGTGCTGCCACCCACGAACAGGATCCTATCCAGCGCGTCCGCCTCGATCCCCGTATCGCTGAGCGCCGCGTCGAACGAATCTAGCGTACGCGCTACCAAGTCCTCGATCAGCGCCTCGAACTCGGCGCGTGCTATCTCGATGTCCAGGTGCAGAGGGCGATTCCCCTCGCTGATCAGATACTCCTCGCGCACCCGCGCGAACGTCTGACTGCTGAGCGCGATCTTCGCGCTCTCGGCGGCGCGGGTCAGCCGGGCCAGGGCGCGGCGGTCAGTCCGCGGATCGACACCGTGCTGCTCCTGAAAACGCTCGGCCAGGAAATCGACCAACCGCTGATCGAAGTCGTCGCCGCCCAACTGGGTATCACCGTGGCTGGCCCGGACCTCCACCACGCCGTCGTCGAGTTCGATGATCGACACATCGAAGGTGCCGCCGCCCAGATCGTAGACGGCGACCAAGCGGCGCTCGGCGCTCCGGTCCAGGCCGTAGGCCAGCGCGGCGGCGGTCGGCTCGTTGATGATCCGTTCAACCGTGAAACCCGCGATCTCGCCGGCTTCGCGGGTCGCCTGGCGAGCGGCATCGGAGAAATAGGCGGGGACAGTGATCACCGCCCGATCCACCGGCTCACCCAATTGGCCCTCGGCGCGCCGCTTCAATTCACGCAGAATCAGGGCCGAGATCTCCGGCGGCGTATACTCGCAGTCGCCCAGGGTCACTCGTTCTTCCGTACCCATCTTGCGCTTGATCGAGCGAACTGTCCGCTCAGGATAGAGGGTGTACTGGTTACGAGCCGGAGTGCCCACGAGCAACCCACCCTGGGGCGTCAAGCCTACCATCGAGGGCATGATCCGTTCGTCTCCCTGGGCGAGAATGCGGGGAATGCCGGCCTGGACCAGAGCGGCGGCGGAATAGGTCGTGCCAAGATCGATCCCTACAATCATCGTATCCTCCGCTTAGTCAGCCCTGGCCACCGCAACCTCGGCGGGGCGCAATACACGTCCACCGACCAGGTAGCCCTGACGAATCACCGCCGTGATCGTGCCGGCCGGCGCATCGGGTTCCGGGCGGCTCACCTCGACGGCCAGGTGAATTTCGGGATCAAAGGGGAGGCCCTGAGCCGCGATGGGGACGATCTCCTCGGCCGCCAGCACGCTCAGCAACCGCTCACGGACGAACTCCAGTCCGATCAGCCAGGCGCGCAGGTCGCCGCGCCGCACATCCTCCGCGGACTGCGTCGGCGCGGCACGGCGCCACCAGGAGCGGCGCGGCGCCGCGGGCGCCGGAGCAGCCAGCAGGTGCCTGCCGCTACGCAAGGCCCCATCCAGCCCATCGACGGCGGGGAGGATCGACCGCGCCACCTCTCGCCGTGCCTGAGAAGCGCCGGCGGCGGCGCGCGCGCGGATCGCTTCCACTTCCTCGTCGCGGGCGGCCTCGGCCGCGCGCAGCGCTTCGAGCACCTCATGAAGCTGGTCGCGCTGGGCTTCGGCCAGCGTGCTTGCCTTGAACTGCTCGCGGCCTGCCCGGCTGATCTGCTTCTCCAGCGAGGCTAGAGCGGCGGTCAGCGCATCGAGATCGGGCGCCGGGCCCGCGGCGATCGGCGCGGACGCCGCGCGGGGCGGCTCCGCGGCGGGCGTAGCCGGACGATCCTCGGTGTCGGCGGCCATAGCCGAAGAATCCGCGATCCGATCCGGCGCCGGGCCGGGTGCCTCGTCGGCGCCGCTATCTTGCCGGTCGGGATCGATTGGAGGCCGGTCCACATGCGCCGTACGGGGCGGCTCCCACTCCGGCCGCGGCTGGTACTGCTCACGACTCTGATCCGGCGGTGGGAGCTGATCCGCCGGCGTGGGCGTGGACAGTGGGATCGGCTCGAAAGGACGCCGGCCGCCTTCCTCGTGGTCCATGCCTACAGGGTAACCTTGCGCTGATAGGCATGCCAGTCGGTTCGGGAGAGATCGCTCAGGGCCTCCGCGGCCTCCAGCACATCCTCGACATGCAGGGTGAGATCCAAGCGAGCAGGCTTCCGTTGCTTGGCGGGCGACACCCAGCGGACGGGGAGCAGCATATCGGTCTCGGCGCGCGCCTTGGGGTCGCGGAGCCGCTCGTAGGCCCCTCGAATATGCTTGAAGGTCTCAGGATCGCGCTCGGGCGGATGGACCCGGACGAGGGCGAAATAGGCGTGCTTAATCGCGGCATCATCGGCGCCGCGCTCCAGACCCAGAATGCGATAGGGATTTTCGGCCGTTTCCGCCATGATTACCCTTCGCGGCCTTCATGCCCCCAACCTGGGCCGGCCGGCCGTAGCCTACAAATAGAAATCCTCATCATCCAACCCAAAGTCGCCCAGCATGCCCTCAGCGTTCAGTTGGCTCATTGTGGCTGCCATGACCAACTCCATGCGCAGACTCCGCGGATCGGCCGCGATGTTGGCCAGTCGCTCCGATAGCTCGGCGGCAGGGCGATCCCCCGCTTTGCGCGCCCGGCGAGCCGCGTCACGCAAGGTTCGGCGACCCTTCTCAGCCTGTCCATTCAGGGCTTGAATCGTGCCCAGCAGGGAAAGGATGTCGGCGGAGTCGGGGGCCAGCCGCGCCGCCTCGTCGGCCAACCGCTGCGCCGCCTCGCCGCGATGCAACATCAGGGCGCTTGCCGCGTCGCGGAAGTACTGAGCGTTGCCGGCGTGCCGAAGCGCGCCGTGCTCGATGACCTTCTCCGCCAGATCGCCCAGGGGTCGGACGACGGCCGGAGGATTTTTGCCCTGATAAAGACTGAGGAATGGACCGGGACCGCCATGGTCGAGTAAGGCCGTGGCGGCGCCGACATGGAAATCGGTGGGGAGTGTGACGCCGGCCTCGGCGCGCTCCAGTACGGCGCCGGCTTCCTTGGTCTCGCCGGCCACGGCCCAACATTCGATCAGCAACAGGTAGGCGGCCGGGTTGTCCCCCGCCAACTGTTCGGCGCGTTCAAGCAGGGGCCGTACCTTGCTCCGACTTCGCTTATCGCGTTTATCGACATAGACACGGGCGAGATTGAGCGGGAAGCGCCAGTCGTCGGGCGCCAGCTTCGCGGCTTCTTCGAAGGACGTAATCGCCAGGTCGTACCAACCACCGCGGAGATAGCCGGCACCCTCGCGATAGAGGTGCTCAACCAGAGCCTGGGTGACGTCCGCGCGTTCCGGATGGGCCTGATGGGCAGCCTGCATCAGGCGCAGCCCCGCTTGGAAGTCACCGCGCTCGTCATGGATGGCGACCAGCATCATGACGGCATCGAGCCGGCCGGGCGCAATCTCGAGGATGCGGTTAAGTTCGTTGATCGCGGCCTGCTCCTGGTCGTTGGCCATGAGCGCCTCGGCTAATTGCATGCGCGTTTCGAGGTCATTGGGCTCTTTCTTGACCGCCTGGCGGAACAGGCTGACCGCCTCGTCGGGCCGATCGGCCTTCCGATAGCACTCCACGACGCGCTTGCCGATCCAGGCCCACTGGGCGTCGGTGTAGTCCTCCGCGGCCCCAGGGGCGCGCTTGGCGCCGCGCGGTCGAGTGCGCAGCAGCGCCCGCCAGGCATCCGCCGCCTCCGACCAGCGTTCGAGCGCCTCGTAGGCCAGAGCGAGATTGTGCCACATGGATCGTGGCGATCCCAGACCGTCCGCCGCGCTAACCAGTTCACGGGCCTGCTCCCAGTGCGCCGCGGCAGCCTGCCATCGGCCCGCCTCGGCGGCCTGATGAGCGCTGCCATCGTATTCCTTGACCAGCAGTTCAGCGAGGGCAACGTTCCCTGGAGCCAGGGCGCGCAAGCGCTGGGCAAGCGGACCATTCCCTTCCAGACTGGCCGGATCCAGGTGTACGGCATCGGGCTGAAGCACCACCGCGGCCAGGTTCGCGGAGAGCCATGGCTGAGAAGCCGGATCGCCGGATACATTTTGCCATGCCCTGAATGCATCATCCAGATCGCCCTGCTGAGCGGCGGCAACGCCTCGATAGTAGCGGCGGATGGCGGTGACGCGGGCGGCGGGCAACGGCCGGTTATCCTCCAGCGCCTCGCGGGCCGAGCCGTCGCCGGCGCGAATCAGACCCAGGCCGTACCAGAAGCGCGCGGGGGCATCGGCGCCGTCGGCGGGCCGGCCACCACGCAGCAAAGTCTGGACCGGAGCCAGGGCGGCGCGGATTTCGGGGGTGCTGCCGGGGAGTGCCGCCAGGTCGGCCTGAGCGTCCTGACGCAGCGTGGCCAGACCGAGGAGCAGTCCCGCCCCCGGCCAGGCAGGATCGGCATCGAGGACGCGACGAAAGCGGGTCGCCGCTTCGGCTGGATCGCCGGCGTGGTAGGCCGCCAGACCAAG
>JAICHN010000318.1 GCA_025924845.1 Chloroflexota bacterium
GCAACTACACCTATCTCTTCCACGACACCAACTTCTGGAACGCGCTGCATGTGACGATCGTCTTCGCGGTCGTCTTCGTGGTGGTCACGGTCCCGCTGGCCCTGTCGCTGGCCGTGTTGCTCAACCAGGCGCTGCCGGGACGCTCATTCTTCCGCGTGATCTTCTTCATGCCCTACATCACACCCGCCGTGGTTGTGTCCATCGTGTTCCTGTGGCTGTACCAGACGCAGGACGGTATCCTCAACAATATTCTCGGCTCCGTGGGGATCTCCCCCGTTCCCTGGCTGACCGACACGGCCCTGGCCATGCCCTCGATCTCGTTGATGGTGGTTTGGAAGCAGGCAGGGTATTTCACCGTCATCTTCCTGGCCGGATTGCAAGGCATCCCGCGCCAATTGTACGAGGCGGCGGCGGTGGACGGCGCCACGGGCTTGCGGCAGTTCCGCAGCATCACCATCCCGCTGCTTGCCCCGGCTATGCTGCTCGTGATCGTTTTTGCCACGCTGACCGGCTTCAGCATCTTCACCGAGCCGTATATCCTGACGCAGGGCGGTCCCGATAACGCGACCTTGACCGTAACCCTCTACATCTACAAATGGGCATTCGAGTACAGCACGTTCGGCTATGCCTCCGCGTTGGGGGTCGTCTTCGCCGTCATCGTCTTCATCATCGTGGCGATCCAGCGGCTCGTGTTCGAGCGTGACGTCTATGAGTAAGCAATCGGCGGCAGGACCTCCACGGGAGATGTCAAAGAGCCGGGCTCGTGGCGTTCGTCCCCATGCACATCAAGGGAATGGGAGGCAGGCATGGCGGTTGTAGCCCCTACGGCGGTCACGCGGGCACGAGCCCGACGGCCCGGCCGCATCATCACAATCGCGCTGGTCTATCTAGGTCTGGCCATTGGGACGATCCTGTTCCTTGGCCCCATGGTTTGGGGTGCCCTCTCCTCGTTCAAGACCGAGAACCAACTCTACACGACATTCCTGCCGTCGCCGTTCACGACGGAGGCCTACAGCGACTCCTTCAAAGCGATTCCCAATATCGGCCGCGTCTTCTTCAACAGCGTGTTCGACTACGGCATCGTGACGATCGGCGCCCTCGTCTTCAGTTCCATGGCCGGCTACGCGCTGGCCCGACTGCAATTCCTGGGCCGCGGCTTCCTGTTCAACCTCATCCTTTTTACCATGACCATCCCCTCGATGTTGACCCTGGTGCCGCTCTACATCCTGATCGCGGATTTTTTCAACTGGGGCGACACCTACCAGGCCATCATCGCGCCGGCACTGGTCAGCCCGCTGGGCATCTTCCTGTTCCGGCAGTTCTTCAGCACGCTCCCCATGGAGCTGTTCGAAGCCGGACGCCTGGATGGGCTCTCCGATCTGGGTATGCTCTTCCGCATTGCCTGGCCACTCTCCAGGGGCGCTATTATCACCGTGGCCGTGCTGGTCTTCATGACGGGCTGGGACGACTTTCTCTGGCCCCTGGTGGTCGAGCACGATCAGAACTACCAAACGGCCACGCAGGCGGTCGGCCTCTTCGTGCGCGGCGGCGCCAGTAACGGCTACCTAACCTGGCAACTGGCCATGGCGACCGTTCTGGCGCTCCCCGTGCTTGCCATCTTCGTGTTCGGTCAGCGATATTTTGTCGAGGGGATCGCCACGACAGGGTTGAAGTAAGCCGGCGTCCATCCTGGAAAGCAAAAGAGAGAGATGGCTGAGTTTAGAGTGCTGATCGCCGGGGCCGGCCAGATGGGACGCGGCTGGGGCGAGAACCTGCGTGACTGCCCGGATACCGAGATTGTGGCGTGGGTCGATATACTGCCCGGCGCCGCCGCGCGTGCCGCGAATGAGCTTGGCTTACCGGAGGTCTTTACCGGTACCGACCTTGACGACGCCGTTACCGCAACCAGGCCGGATTTCGTGGTCGATGTCTCCTCGCCCGAGGCGCATCGCGACGTCACCCTGGCGGCGCTCGCGCGGGGACTCCCCGTGCTCGGCGAAAAGCCAATGGCGGCGACCATGGCCCAGGCGCGTGAGATGGTCGCTGCCACCGAGCAGGCGGGCAAGCTCTACATGGTAAGCCAGAACCGCCGCTACGATCGCAACCTCGGTGCCCTGCGCCGCCTGATCGTCGAGCACACGGGGCCGCTGGGCATCCTCAACGCCGACTTCTACCTGGCCGAGCACTATCGCGGTTTTCGCGGCACGATGCCCAGCCCATTACTCGTGGATATGGCCATCCATACCTTCGATGCCGCACGCTTCCTTACCGGTGCCGATGCCGAGGCGGTCTACTGTATGGAATTCAACCCCTCGTGGAGTTGGTACAAAGGGGCTGCCTCGGCCACCGCGATCTTCGAGATGAGCAACGGGGCAGTGTTCACCTATCGGGGCAGCCGGACCAGCGAGGGTTGCCACACCTCCTGGGATGCACAGTGGCGGGCGGTCGGACCGCATGGCACCGCGGTGTGGGACGGGGAGGGGACGCCGGTGGTCGAGGTGGTGGCCGAGCATACGGAACCGATCGCCCGCTTTACGCGCATCGCGGGCATGCCCGATCTTACCAAGGCAACCGGGATCGTCCGCACCCTTCAGGAGTTTCTGCAGGCCCTCAGAACCGGCGAAACGCCTCCCTGCGAGTGTCACGACAACATCCATAGCCTGGCCATGGTGCATGCGGCAATAGAATCGGCCGCGACGGGCCAAAGAGTGACCATACGCTAATACACCCGGCGTACGTCCGTCGGCAGTTGCAAGGGCGATCCTCGGGGTCGCCCTAGCCCTTGCGCCCCGGTCTACCAGGGACGCCGGTACGCTACCCTTTCACGAACGCCTTGACTGCCTTGCAGGGCATGGCGCCGGTGTTGCGCAACGTATAAGATCCGACCGCGGCCGGGATAATCACGCTTTCGGCGAAGCGAAGCTCGATGGGTGGGGTGCCGTTCGTCACGATCTCGCAGCGCTCTCCCTCCACCAGGTTGAGTACGACAAACTTGCCGTTGGTCGCATCCTCGATCGCGTCGCTGAACTCCAGTCGATGGACGGCGAAAAACAGCTGGGGAATATCGCCGATCCGGTATTCGCCCCAGGTCGGCCCTTCACGCACGGCCACGGGGGTAGGGATGAGGTGGGAGCGTACCCAATCGGTGCGGCGCGAGGGGTCGATATTGGCGAAGGCGTGGTCCAGATGGACGTGGCGGAGCTTGCCGTGCAGATCGGTGCGCAGGTAGTCGTAGATCTTGAACGTATAGATGTACGGTGTGGCGCTGATCTCCAGCACCAGGTTATCGGCGCCGCTGCAATGCACCGTGCCGCTGGGGATCAGAAACAGGTCGTGTGGTTGGCTAGGGAAATGATTCGTAAAGTCGGTGATTTCGAACCCAGCCCCCTCGTCCCGCGCCGTGTAGGCGGCATCCTTGAAGGACTGGAGATCGGCGTCCTCGCGCAAGCCAAGGAACACCTGAGCGCCGGGCTTGCAGGTTACGATGTAGTAGGTCTCGTCCTGGGTGATCGGCTCGCCGAACTCGTCCCGAATGTAGTCGAGCCGTGGATGCACCTGGCACGACAGGTTGGTACCGCTCATCGTATCGAGGTAGTCGAAGCGAATAGGGAAATAGCTCCCATAGCGGGCCGCGACCGACTCTCCCAGTACCGCGTCGGATTCCTGCCAGAGGAGGTAGTCGAACGAGCACTCCACGGCCCGCGCGCCGTCGCCCAACAAGATCCCGTTCTCCGGCGCGATCACCTCGAAGGACCAGGCATAGTTTGGGTGCTCCTCGGGGAGACCAAACTGCTCCTTCATCCACTGCCCGCCCCAGGGACCGGGCGCGAACCACGGTTTGACCCGGAACGGGCGGTGGGCCAGTGAGTGAAGGGCGCGGCGCAGCGCCGGTCCATCGGCGAAGAGCGGCGTGCCGGCGTCGCCCAGATCGACAAAGAGGTCGAGCCGGGGAAGAAGGTTGCGCTTAATCCGGTTGAGCATCGGCCAGTCGACAAAATAGAGCCGCTTATACTGCGCCCCGGAGGGTGCCGACTCGGCGCCGACGTTCGAAACCAGACCCCGCGCCGCCAGTTCCTGTCCGCGATCCTTTGGCACGTCGAGGTAGATGAGTAGGTCACCCTCGACCACGCATGAGGCCCCGAAGCCGAGGGCGATCGTGAGTTGGGTCCGTGCCGCCGCGGCGCGACGAAGCTCCGCTACCCGTTCAGGGTCCCAGAATTCCTCGAGGTGCCCGTGATAAAGGCGGCCGAGGACGGGATCCTGGGTGAGGGTGGGAGCGAGTAGGGCATCGATCCGGGAGGGTGGGAGAAAACACGTCTCGGTTGAGAACAACCGCGCGTCGAGATCCATCCGATCGAGGACATCAGTGAGCGCCGCCGTAAAGGTCGCCCATTCGACGCCGACAAACCCATCGATCACCACGAGGGTGCGAGGGCCCACTTCCGTTACGGCACGGCGCAGCCGTGCGGCAAGCGCATCGTAGCCCGCGCCCACGGCGAGATCAGGCAGCACGTGAATGGGGTGCGTACGATAGGCGGGCAGGGCCATGACGCCGCTCCTACTTTCGTTCGATCAGGGCTCGGATGCCCGCTTGACAAACAGATTCGCCCTATTCATAATACCTGCATCCTAGATTCATTATGACGACATGATAGAGTGCCGCGAACCCGTTGTAAAGGGGTGAGAAAGCAACCAATGGCTCTCGCTCATACGGTCGCTCCAGCGGCGGCGCCCCTGCCTAAATATCACCGCGTTAAGGAGATTATCCTGGCTCGCATTGCGGACGGTACCTGGCCGCCCGGTTCGCTCTTGCCGGCGGAACCCGGGCTTTGCCGGGAGTTCGGGGTGAGCCGCATCACGGTGCGCAAGGCGATCAGCGATCTGGTACATGAGGGCAAAATCCAGACTGTCCAGGGAAAAGGCACCTTTGTCGCCAAGCCGAAAGTAGGCGAGCGTTTCGTACAGCGTGCTTTCGGCATCTTCGACGATATGGAGCAACGCGGGCTCCGCCTCACCACGGAAGTGCTTCGCCAGGAAGTGATTCGGGCGCCGGACGAGATCGCGGCGGCCCTGGGACTCCGGCTGGGTGAGCGCGTCCATGTGATCGTTCGCCTGCGGTCGGTCGAGGGAGAGAAGATCCTCATTTCCACGACCTATATCCCCGAGGCGCTCTGCCCCGGACTGGTCCACGAGGATCTGTCTACCGGCTCGCTGTTCCGCCTACTTCGCGATCGCTACGGAATCAAGATCGGCCGCGGCGAGCGCTCGCTGGAAGCCGTCGCCGCCGATCAATGGTCGGCCTATCGGTTGGAGCTTGCTCTGGCCAGCCCTTTGCTCCGCCTGGACAGCAAAGCCTATCTCCCGGACGGGAGGACCTTCGAATATTCGCGGACTTTGCAACGAGGCGATCGGGCGCGCGTCGATCTCGAGTTCGTACCGGCGCCTGACGATGAGTAATACGCGACCTACGGTGATGCGCGCGGTTGGCCGGACCGCGGATCAAGGGTCTTCCCGGCGGCATTCGCACCCATGATGTTCACTCAGGAAGGGGGGTGAGGTTTTCTCGGCGACAGCTTCGGTTCCGGACCGGCGTCGATGCCGGCATTCCGCAATGAAATTGGGAGATTGAAGATGCGACATAGCTCAGGCGCGCTGTGGCGGCGCCTCGGCGCCGCCACAATGGTCATGGCCCTGGCTTTACCGACCGTGGGCACGGTACACGCCGCGCACCAGAACGCCGGCGTTACCCTCAAACTCTGGAATGATAAGGCCACGTGGGCAACCTATTTCAATACCTTGGGGAAGGCATCGCTCAAGGCGGTGGGCGTCGGTTTTACCTCCGTGCCCTATGCCGATACCACCACCTACCAGGCAGCGGTACGTACCGCCGGCCGCACCTCTAAGGCACCTGATCTTTACACCTGGTGGTCCGGCTACCAGATGAAGGACACCGTGGATGCCGGTCTCGCGGCGGACGTCAGTTCACTGTGGAATCAGAATAAGAGCGCCTACAGCCCCGGCCTACGCGCGCAATTTACCTTCAACGGCAAGACTTATGGTCTACCGCTCAA
>JAICHN010000319.1 GCA_025924845.1 Chloroflexota bacterium
CGGGATTCGCAGGCTGTTTCAGCGCATTAAGACGGGCCCGCATCTGGTCACCCACCGGATCGGGATTCGCAGGCTGTTTCAGCGCATTAAGACGGGCCCGCATCTGGTCACCCACCGGGTCGGAAACCCCCTGAGGCATGTCGGATATCGTCGTCGGCACCGGCGGTTGAATGGGCTCGTGTGGCGGTTGAAACGGCCCGACGCCCAACGGCCCGGAAATATCCATCGGCGTGGCGGATTTCTCCTTCTTCTTCAGATCCCGCTCAAACTGGGTGGCTGTGGCGTCGACCTCCTGATCAGTGATTCCGAGCTTCTCGCGCTCCTCCTTGCTCATCGCCTGCAGGATCTTATGGATGCTCGCCATCGACTCCTGATCATAGCCGCCCAGTAGGCGCATCTTGGCCGTCCAGAGGGGCCCGCGCTCGCCTTCACCACCGTAGTTCAGCTTATTCTTGACCTCCTTCAGTACCTTGACCTGCTTGCCGGTATCCGCGTGATACCACGCCTTGGCGCCTTCCTTGCCCTCCTTGAGTGACTGGCCGAGGGTCTTGGCGTCTTCCTTGACGCCCATCTGGCCCAGGGCCAGCTTACGCAGGGACTTGTCACTGGATCCCGCCAACGTTTTCTCGTCGATACGCAGAGACTTCAATTCCTTCAGGGCCAGTTCCCGGGCGGTGCCCTCGCCGTTTCTGGCTTCGTTAATGAGAGCCTGGATGGCATGTTTGGGGTCGTGCCGCAGCAGCTTCCCCTCCGAGCCCTTCTGCCCCAGTATGTTCGCTTCCCGAGCCTGCTGCCCCTTGCCCGCCCGCACCGTGCTACGGGTCGCCATGGCGCCCTTGTTGAGCAACGATACGGCAACGCCGACATACTTTACCGGTTGGCCGGCCACGGACGTGATGCCGCCCAGGGTGAGCGCCGCGCCGGTAATCTTCAGGACATCGGCGACCATGTTCACACCGCTGCTTACCGCCATGGCGGTATTCTCTTCCTTGAACTGCCCGATGGCCTTGGCGAGATGCGTGTGTCCCTCGGCCTTGGCCTCCTTAATATGCTTGCCCTGTGACTTGAGCCTATCGGCGGCATCGTAGAGTTGCTGTCCATGCATGATCAACTGCAACCCGCCACTGGCGATATCGATGCCCGGCAAGACATCGGCAGCCATGGTGGTGGCCAGTTCGGCACCGCCGAAGTCCCCGGCCATGGCCGTGGCACCTCGCCCCAGGGCCAGGAGCCTGGCGCCTAGGCTGTACCCGAGGTCGATGGCGTCGAGCTTGGCTTGCAGTTGCTCGGCCTCATCGCCCTCTTGAATCGCATTGGCGATTGAGGAGAACTTCGCAAGATCCGCGCCCAGCGCCAGCAACCCGGCCACCTCTGATTCGACGATGGCACCTTGCGTCGCGGTGCCGACCTGGGTGATTACGTGCTGACCGCCTATTGTTGCCGTCGAGCCTGCGACGCCGGTGTTGCCGGTCAGGCCGGCAATCGTCTTGGACTCCAGGGCGGCAGAGGCTCCAAGCTTGGCCACGCCGCTGCCTCCGGACAGCGCTGAGGCCACATCGTCCCCGGTTTTGTCGTTAATCTTCTTCTTCCACTCATCCGATTGCTTGGCCGGCTTCAGCGCCTTCTGCTCCTTCTTGATCTCAGCAAGCCGGCTCTTGAGCAGCAACTTGGCGACCCTCGCCGCCTCCTCCTGCTCAGGCGTCAGTTGCTCCATCAGGGGCACGCTTTTGCCCAGCACCTTCCCCTTTTTGCTTTTCTTCTCAACCTTCTCCAGCGTCTCCGTCAATTCCGCCTTTTTCTTCTTCAGTTCCTTCGCCGGCCTGGCAATCTCATCAAGTTCTTCCTGGATCAGCTGCTTCTCGAGTGCCGCGCGCTTCTTTTCATGAGTAGGCAGTTGCTCCATCCAGGGCACGTTTTTCCCCAGCAGCGTTCCCTTTTTGCTCTTTTCCGTCCAGTGCTTCTTCTCACCCTTCAATGCAGCCTTCTTCAGCTTGGCCTCTTGCCCCTCAGGAGTCAGCTTGGCAATCCCCGCATCTTCAAGTACCTTAAGCTTAGCCTTGGTCGAGGATCGTTCCGGCGAACCCTTCTTGCCCTCTCGTACTTCGTGGCCAAGCTCCGCTTTCCTTTCCCGAACGCCTTCGTGGACATGCTTGATTTTGCGCTGCTCTTGAGCCGCCTGCGCCATGTCCTCCTCAAGGAACACAGCCTTGTTGGCCCGCACGGCCTTCTGCTCCGGAGTCAGGTCTGCCTCCGTCTCCGGCTTAAACAACTCTTCCAGAGAAGTGTCGTTAATGTCCGGGCCGCGCTCGCCCACCATATTTGCGATCTGCTGATCCGTGCCCACCGCGCCGACCACCGCATTCTTAATCGCACCGGTAATCCCACCCTTCCCACCTTTACGCTGGACTAGGATCGCCCGTCCCTCGCCGAGCCTGGATGCGGTGCTTGTGGGTCGCCGTGGTACGTCTTGCAGCGCCTGCCTGCCTTCCCTGGCTTGCGTATACTGCCGCAACAGCGCGTTCACCGCCGCGTTGCCCGCCGTGCGCTGCAGTTGCAAGATCATGCTCTGGGTGGGGGTGAGCCCGGCCGGTTGCCGGGTATCGCTCCGTGTTGAGGAGGGTTGCAACGCAACCGCCCGGCTCTGGCCCGTCGCTTCCGGGGCGCTCCTGCCCGCCTTCGATCTATTCATGGTTCCGTAGCACCCCTAACCTAACGACGAGCCAAGCGACAAGACATGTCGGTACTCAAAACACAGGCCTGTACAGACCTCGTTTACCGGGCAACGCGCTACACGATCACGCCGCACCTCAGCCGCATATTCGGAGCATAAGGCCCAGGATGGGTCGGCGCGACACGAAAGGCACGCAGTTAAGCACGCGGTTAGGCACGATTTCGCGCACCTATTGCGGGGAAAAGGAGGCCGGCGCGCCCTCGGGGCATGCTATGCTTACATTCGGTTTCGACCCGGCGCGTCTGGAAGTGAAAGTTGTTGACTACGGAAGGTCCAGTATCCTTTGGCCCATTGCTCAGGCACTTCCGTCTGGCAGCCGGCTTAACCCAAGAGAGCCTGGCCGAGCGGGCGCGGATGAGCAAGCGTGGCCTCCAGGATCTGGAGCGCGGCATGCGCCAACGACCGCGTCGTGATACCGCGAAGCAACTCGCCGATGCGTTGGCGCTGTCCGCCCTGGATCGCGTCTCGTTTTTTGAGGCGGCGCACCGACGGACCGTTCCTACCTCAACCGCGGCCACTGCCGCGTTACCCGCGATGTTCGCCGTGGGCGCTCCGGCCCCGTTGGTGGGACGGGAACATGAAATGCTCCTGTTGAGTCAGTTTCTGGCAGGGCAGAGCGAGGTACTGACGCCGCCGGCGGTACTGCTGTTGTCGGGGGAGCCGGGCATTGGGAAGACCCATCTGTTGCAGGCGCTGGCTCGGCAAGCTGCCGCCGACGGCTGGTGTGTGCTGACGGGGGGTAGTCGACGGCGGGGCGGGGAGGAGCCGTACGTCCCCCTGATCGACGCGTTCGCCGCGCACCTCCGTGCCCTGAGTGCGCCGGCGCGACGCGCGGCCCTGGCCGGATGCTCCTGGCTGGGGCGCCTGCTGCCGGAGTTGGATTCGCCGGTGGGCGCGAGCCTGTCGCCGGACCAGGAACGACGCCTAATCTACGAGGCGGTAGGGCGTTTTCTGAGCAACGTGGCGGGACCCGCCGGCACGTTGCTGATCCTCGACGATCTGCAGTGGGCAGGCCCGGATGCGCTCGATCTGGTGCAAATACTGGCGAGCGTGCCCAACCTACCGCTGCGTATTGTGGGCGCCTATCGCGACACCGAGACGCGCGCGCCCGACCCGCTCAACGGGCTGCTGAGCAACCTGGCCCAGGCCCGCCTGATTCGTCACGTACCGCTCCGTCCCCTGGACACCCAGGATGCGTCGGCCCTTCTTACCGCATTGCTGGCCGGCATAGCGGAAGAACACCACGCCTCGGCGGAGCACGCGCTGGAGCGGGCGGGCGGTGTCCCTTTCTTCCTGGTCAGCTATGCGCAGGCCCTGCACCAGGGCAGCACGGAGGGTGCGCCGTGGGATCTGGCGCAAGGGGTGCGGCAGCGGGTGGCGCTGTTGCCGGAGTCGGCGCGGCAACTCCTGGGGGTGGCGGCGATTGCCGGCCGGCAGGTGCCCCGTGCATTGTTGACGGCGGCGGCGGGGCAGCCACAGGAGGAGGTGCTGCGGGGCCTGGAGGCGGCCTGCCGGGCCCGGCTGCTGATGGAGGAGGGGGAGGAAGGATATGTCTTCGCCCACGATGTGATCCGGGAGGTGGTGGAGGCCGACGTGGGGGCGGCGCGGCGCGCGGTGCTGCATCTCCGGGTGGCCGAGGCCCTGGAGCAGGATCACCAGGATGTGCCCCCGGAGCGGCTGGCCTACCACTACACCCGGGGCGGCGATCAAGCGAAGGCCGTCCAGTACCTTGAGCCGGCAGGCGACCGCGCCTGGAGCGAGCGTGCCTATGCCGCGGCGGAGGGCCAATACGGCGAGGCGATCAATCGCCTGGAGCAATTGGGACGGGCGCGGGATGCGGTACGAGTGCGCGAGAAGTTGGGCGAGGTGCTGTACGGGGCAGGACGCTACGAAGCGGCACTTGGTGTGTTGGCGCAGGCTGCCGCGGCCTACGATCTCGCCGGCGACCTGGAGGGCCTGGTACGTGTCACGGCGGCGCTGGGGTGGGCGCACCGGTTCTGGGGCACGATACCCCGCGGCGTCGCCCTGATCACGGCGCTGTTGGAGCGCCTGGAACGCGGCGATGCATCCCCTCCGCCCCTGGCAACGCTTTACCAGACGTTGGGCTGGCTGGAGTTCACCGCCGGCCGGTACCCTGCCTCGCTGGCGGCGGGCGAACGGGCGGCAGCCCTGGCCCGTGCTGCCGGCGACGACCGCACCCTGGCCCTGGCCGAAGGACATCGGGTCAACATCCTCCAGATGCTGGGCCGGCTTACCGAGGCGCTAGGGGTCGGCAGGGAGGCGCTGTCGCTGGCCGAGTGGGTAGGCGACCTGACCTGCCTGGTTGGGATCTATGGTGATATAGCGCACATCTATGATCTGCGGGGCGCCTTCGCCACGAGCAGGCGCTACCTCGATCTGGCGCTGGCGCGGTCCGAAGAACTGGGGAATCCTACTCTGATAGCCTATTCCTTGGGTAGGCGCGGTTGGAGTGCCGTGCTGAGCGGAGACTGGGCGAAGGCTCGCGTCGACCTGGATCAGGCTGCCTCGGTGAGCGGCCGGACCGATCGTTCTTGGTTCTCCGACTACCTCCCGATCTTCCAGGCGCGCCTATCTCTGGCGGCGGGCGCGTGGACGACGGCGACTGCGTCGGTTCGGAAGGCCCTCATCCTGGCTGAAAAGAGCGGGGACCTGCAGGCCCTGCGCTGGGCCTCCGGTATGATGGCCGAACTTGACATTCTGGAAGGCCGCGCCGAGGCGGCCGAGGCGCGGTTGGTTCCCCTGCTCGACCGGCCGGATTTGCAGGAGTGCGATGTGACCCTGCTCCTGCCGGTGCTGGCCTGGGCGTATCTGGAACTGGGCCGGATGGATCCGGCCGCCGATGCCGTGGAACAGGCACTCGCTCGATCCCGGCCCGAGGGCATGCGCCTGGTTGTGGTGGAGGCCCTTCGCATCCAGGCGATGGTTGCCCTCCGCCGCGGGCACTGGGATGAGGCTACCCGTAGCCTGGAGGAGGGCATTAGCCTGGCGCGAAGCATGCCCTATCCTTACGCCGAGGCCCGCCTCCTTCAGGTGTATGGTGACCTGCATGTCCGGAAGGGGGAGCCGGAAGCGGCGCGGAAACAGCTGGAGGCGGCCCGGATCATCTTTGCGCGACTTGGCGCCCGCAGGGACCTTGAACGCGCCGTACAGTCCCTAGACTCCCTGTCCCAAAGCGACGGGTGCCTGGGTTATGGGCCGGCGAGGCGGACGGAATAAGCCCCTTCAGCGGCGCCGACAGATTCTTGATTGAATGCGGATGTGGTGGGGGGTGGGGGGGGTAAGCGGGCCCCCCCCCCCCCCCCAACACC
>JAICHN010000320.1 GCA_025924845.1 Chloroflexota bacterium
CGACCGGGACCGCGAATTGGCGGCGCTTGAGGAATTCTGGAACGCAGAGAGTGCGCAGTGTATCCCGGTTGTCGGCCGCAGGCGGGTCGGAAAAACCTTCCTGCTCGAACATTTCGCGGCCGACAAGCGAGTGGTCTATTATCGCTGCGGCCTTGCGGCGACCCGTGAGCAGCTCCCATTGCTGGGGGCGGTCCTGGCCACCCTCAGCGAGGATCCGGTGGTTCAGGCCCAGCCGCCGAGCACCTGGGCGGCGGTGTTCGCGCTGATCGAGGCGCTAACGCGGCGCGGCCGCCTCCTCCTGGTTCTGGATGAGTTGCCCTATTGGGTGGCCCGCGATGACAGCCTCCCAGCCGAACTCCAGAACTGGTGGGACGCGCGTGGGCGCTACCTGGATCTGTTGCTGATCCTCTGCGGCTCAGCCGTGCAAATGATGGAGCGGATCTTAACCGGCGAGGCCCCGTTGGCCGGCTGCCTGACCGGGCGGCTTGTGCTCCGCCCGTTCGATTTTCAGGCCGCGCATCTGCTGCTTGCCCTCCCCGATCCGGTCGCCGCGCTGGAGGCGTACGGCATTCTTGGCGGCGTGCCGCTGTATCTCTCCTTTTTCCGCGCCGATCGCTCGATCGCCGAGAATGTCGTCCGTGCCATCGCCAGCCCAACTGCCCGCCTGTACGTGGAGCCCGCCGCCGTTTTCGCGGCGGCGCACGCGGCCTTTCACGCGGATCAGGCGCTCGCGGTATTGCGCGCGCTCGCCTGGGGCAAGCATCGCTGGTCCGATCTGAGTGCCGCCACCGGCCTGTCCGCCGCGCGCCTCGGCCCGGTCATCGGTCCTCTGATCGGCGATCTGGGGTTGGTCGAACGAGTGCTTCCGGTGACGGAACAACGTGAATCGCGCACTTATTATACACAGTATCATCTGACCGATAATTTCTTTCGTTTCTGGTTTCGCTTCATCGAGCCTAATCAAGGGCACATTGAGTTCGGCGATGCCGCTCGGGTAGTCGATGCGATCATGGCCGTACTCCCCGAGTACATGGGAGAGCCCTTCGAGGCGATAGGCCGCGACTGGGTTCGCCTGGCCAGTGCCGCCGGGGTGCTTCCCGAGCGGGTCGCGGCGGTTGGTCGGTGGTGGAATCCCGATCATGAACTGGATCTCGTAGGCCTGGATGATCAGCGACGGGTTGTCCTGGCAGGAGAATGCAAGTGGCGGGAGCAGGGGTTTACCTGGGGAGATCTGCACACCTATCTTGGACATGTGCATGCGTTGGCCGGCGTCCAACCCGTGCGTCCCGACGTTTTCCATTTCCTGTTCAGCAAACGGGGGTTCGACCCCAGGGTACGGGACTGGGCGCGTGCCACTGGGGCCCGCCTGCTGGATCCATCCGACCTACTGACTCCGCTACTCCCGTCTCACTAGGGGGGCCGCGGGCGGCTCGATACCATCACCATACCCAGCCAGGGGAGGTGCCGGATCAGCGCCGGCTCCCCCTGTCGCCGTGACCACCCCCACGGCATCCCCAACCTTTTTCCTACGACAGGCACGCCTGCGACAGACCGGCTCTGCTATATCGCGTATATACGTGTTGTGCATCCCCGGGAGGCAACCAATGCAACGCAAGCTCACCATCACTATCGCGGATGAAGTCTATCGGGGCCTACACCAGCAGATCGGGCGCGGGGAGATCAGCCGCTTTATCGAGGGTCTGGTGCGGCCCTATGTGGCGACTACGGATGAACTGGAAGCCGAATATCGTGCGGCGGGCGAAGACACCGCGGCTGAAGGGGAAGCCATGGACTGGATCGAGGCAAATATCGATGAGGCGCTCGACTGATGCGCCGCAGCGACGTCTATTGGGTTGATTTCGACCCTGCGCGGGGCGGCGAGATCCGGAAGCGCCGCCCTGCGGTGATCGTCGGCAACAACGCGGCGACGCGTGTACAGCACTGGGTGCAGGTAGTGCCGCTGACGAGCAATACGGCGGCCGTGCGGCACTGGGAAGCACTGGTGTGGATCGGTGGGACGTCGAGTAAAGCACTCGCCGACCAGATTCGCACGGTAGCCAAGGAGCGCCTGACGGATCACATCGGCACACTTGGCCCGCGCGATCTCCTTGCCGTGGAGCAGGCCCTCCGAGTACAGCTCGATCTCCCATGAGGACTCTCAGCGCAGGGTTCTGAGTGCGCCGGACAGGTATAGTTCCCCTACCGCCGGCCAAATCTCCCTGCCACACTCAGGAGACACCATATGCTCGATACGGCCACTTACCTCACAGCCTTCCATCACGAGGCTGCCACCCTGACCGTCGCCGCCCGGCGCGGTCTGGATGCCCCTGTGCCCTGCCTGCTGCCTGCTGCCTGATGGAAGGTTCCAAGTGAACAAGTTGGCGATCACCATCGCCTCCAAGGAAGTCGACGGCTACAGTGAGCCGGCAGTCGGCTTCTGGGTCGCTGCAGTGGTCAACGGCGGCGATGGGCCGCCTTGCCACCCTCCACGAGTTATAGCGGGACAAACCGGGAGTCCTGCTGATGGTAACGGAGACCGGCATAGACCTGGCCGGCTGTCTCGAAGAGTATGGTGGCAGACTATGCACACCAGTTTGCGCCTGGGCAAACATGTGACAGAATAGGCGACAGAGCGTCCTACGTCATAGTGGAGAGTTCGCATTTCCGAAGGAGACAGACATGGGAGCAGAGCCGTGGAGCTACTTTGTACCATATGTGCCCGATTTCCAGACTGCGCTGGAACAATTGCGCGAACGTGAATTCACAGCAGGCCGCTATAATCCGGCCATTGGTTACGGACGCCCGCTGTCCGTCGAGGAGCGTCCCTCTACAATCGAGGAAGCACGTGAACTGGCCGACGCCGACGGAACCAGGTCGATTCTCGATATGGACCAAGTCGGCGATGAAGCGGATTACGGCGTGGCAAAACGATTGTCGCCGACGGAATTGCAGAACTACTTCGGCACCACACAGCCCACCCGCCTAGACATCGAGCAAGCCGAGTTCTGGGAGGATATCGAAAGAGGGCAGGGCATTTGCTGCGCCATATACGAGGATGGGAACCCCAAGGAGCTCTTTTTCGCCGGGTATTCGTACGACTGAGATGCGCCATAAACGAGTTGAAGCTGTTAAAAGTACGACGTCCACCCGGTCGCACTACGCTCAGCTCGGGCGTCCTTAACACCAATCTTCTTGCGCAGCGCGTCGAATCACGCCGGCGTGATCCTGAAGCGCTTGACGGCTTGCAGGCTTGAGATAGAACGGCTGACGATTCGCCTGGCTCCTCCAGTTGCCGCGCCGGCCGATATCGCGGGACGTGAGCCAGTGGGATCAGTCGGCTCCCCAATCAAGCCGACGAAGGGCCTGGGAGGACGGAGCGGGGAAGCAATCCGGGTGGAGGGCGTGGGCCAGGATGCCCAGGGCATCGACGATCCGTGGGCCGGGCCGAGAAAAATAGGCGGAGCCGTCGGTGACCCATACGCGGCCGAACTGTACCGCCGGCAGCGCCTGCCACTCGGGTCGCCCCCGTACCGCCGTCAATTCGCGCTCCGCCCGCTCCACATCGAAGCCGCAAGGCATCACTACCACGACGTCCGGCGCGGCCGTGACCACCTCCGGCCAGCTTACGCGCGTCGATCGTGCGCCTTCGCGGCCCAAAACCTCGGTGCCGCCTGCCAGGCGGGCCAGTTCGGGGATCCAGTGGCCGGCCCGGAACGGCGGATCGATCCACTCCATACAGTACACGCGCGGGCGTCCCGCTGCCTTCGCCGCGCCGGCGGCGATGACGTCGATCCGGTCGCGCAGGCCGGTCACCACCTCGGATGCGACCGCCTCCCGTTCGCACAGGCTGCCGACCAAGGTGATGGTGGCCAGGATATCGTCGAGCGAGCGCGGCTCGAGCGAGACGATGGGGACATCACCCGGCAAGATCCGCGCGGCGCGCTCTACCTGCCGGTAGGAGACGGCGCACACCTCGCACAACTCCTGGGTCAGGATCAAGTCCGGCTTTAAGTCTCCCAGGAGGCGTTCGTCGAGCGTGTAGAGGCCGCGGTGATCGTGAACGCTCCCGGTGACCAAGCGGTCGATAGCGGCGCTGTCGACTTGCCGATCGAGGGCGGACGCCGTGACCGCCGGCTTGGCGCGCGCTTCGGGCGGATAGTCGCACTCATGGGTCACTCCCACCAGGCTATCACCCAGGCCCAGAGCATAGACAATTTCGGTAGCGCTCGGGAGCAGTGATACAATCCGCATACGCTGAGTATACGCCGCGTGGCACGCCGAGGATGCCGTGGGCGGCGCCTGGGTCGGCAGCGTTACATATCTCCAAGGAGTACCATGGCGGATCGACGAGCGGAGGCGCCGGCCGAGCCGAGCGGCGTGCTGGACCGTGGTTCGGCCGGCCCGGCATCGAGTCGCCCCGTGGCCGCCGATCCGATCCCACCGCCCGGCGCCGAGGTTTGGGCCATTAGCTGGAGCGGGGGAAAGGATTCGATGCTCGCGCTTGACCGAGCGGTGCGGGCCGGTCTGGACGTCCGCTACCTGGTCTCGCTCTACGACCCGCACTCCGCGCGGGTCCGCTTTCATGGCACTACACGTGAGCTTCTTGGCCGACAAGCGGCAGCGCTGGGCCGCGAACTGCTTGCGCTCGCGGCGCCCTGGGATCGCTTTGACCAGATTTTTCAGGATGGGTTGGACTCGTTGTCACGGCGCGGCGTGCGCGGTCTTATCTTCGGAAACATCCATTTAGCCGATGTGCGGGCCTGGTACGAGGCGAGAGTAGTTGCCCATGGCCTCCGTCACCACGAGCCGCTGTGGGGGGAGCCGCCGGCGGTGCTGCTCCGAGAAGTGATCGATCGGGGCTACGTCGCGCGCCTGGTGAGCGTCGATACGGCGCGGCTGCCGGGATCCTGGCTGGGACGAGCTCTCGATGCCGCCTGTGCCGACGACCTGGCGCTGCACGCGGATGTCGATCCGTGCGGCGAGCGCGGAGAGTACCATACACTCGTGACGGACGGTCCCCTCTTTGGCCGGCCTCTCTCGGTTCAGCCCGGTGTGACGCACGCGGACGGCCACTTTCTCTTGCTTGATGTGGAGTTGGGGCCCGATGCGGCGAATGGCGCCCCTCGATGAGCGGCCCGGATTCAGGAATGAATGCACCGCCCTTACCCATAATGATCCTGACCCGACAACGATAAGGAGGACGAGGAATGGCGAACGACGCCGGGAAAGACGCGGGGTGGTCCTAGAGCGCTGGTCCCTGCGCCCGGGCACGACCTTCGAGAGCCCGCGCCCTCATCCCTCGTACGTTCCTGCTGTCTCGACGCCGCCGACGGCAGGCTCATCGCCAACCGGCGCGGTGACCACAACCGACTTGGCTTCGCTCTCCAACTGGGGTTTCCGTGCCGATAGCTCGGAGAGTATCACCGCGTTGCTCCATTGGTCACATTTTCTCGATGGAATCGGTCATACTAGTAGCCGGCGAGTGGCAGCCGGCACGACGCAACGAGTGTAAGGAGTTCAGTACATGGCACCTAGCGCCAACCTCATCGTCTATCCGGTCAAAAATCTCGCGCAAGCGAAGGCACTGTACAGCAAGCTCTTGGGGGTTGACCCCTATGTGGATGAACCATACTATGTGGGCTTCCGTACCAGTGACCAAGAACTGGGTTTGGATCCAAACGGCCACAGGAGCGGGCAGACCGGGCCCATAGTGTATTGGCGTGTTGAAGACATTAAGGCGAGCTTACAGGAACTCGTTGATGCCGGGGCCGAGATCCAGAAACCAGTCACCGATGTGGGCCGCGGCCTGCTGATTGCCTGGGTGAAAGATGCCGACGGCAACGCCACCGGCCTGAGGCAGGAGCCATAGGGCCGGCTGCCGGCAGGCGCCTCTGGGCCTATTACCGAACCTTATGGGCCTCCCGGCAAGCGCCGAGTGCCGCGGGGGGGGGCCCCGCCCGGCCCCCCCCCCCCCCCGGAATTCGGGGCGAACGGCAGCACCCCCCGCGCCGAGAGGAAAAAAGAAAACACCCCCCACAAAAACCGCGGTTGCAC
>JAICHN010000321.1 GCA_025924845.1 Chloroflexota bacterium
AAAGGCGGCCTGGGCATGATTATCATCCTGTCGGTCACCGGTTGGGCCTGGGGCGGTAGAGTACTCCGCGCGCAAACCCTCTCGCTGCGCAACCGGGACTTTATCCAGGCCGCCTATGTGAGCGGCGAACCCACCTGGCGTATCGTCTTCTTCGAAATCCTCCCCAATATGATCAGCCTGCTGGTCTCGAGCTTTATCTTTACCTTCATCGGCGCCATCCTGGCCGAGGCGGGTCTCGAGTTCCTTGGCTTCGCCGACATCAACACGATCAGTTGGGGCACCATCCTCTACTGGGCGCAAGCAAACGCCACCCTGATCAGCGGTACCTGGTGGCATTTCCTCTTCCCCGGCCTGGCCATTGCCCTCACCATTACCTCGCTGGTGTTTATCAACTACGGTATCGACGCGATCAGTAATCCGCGCCTGCGGGCGATCAAGGTGGCGAAACAATACAGGAGCCAGGTGAAGGCGCGCGCCGCCGCCGCTGCCGCCGCCTTGCGGGTGACCCCATGAGCGTGCAGGCGTCGTCGGCGCCCTGGCGCTCGGCGGAAGACCCCGCCACGGAGCCGCTGCTGGAAGTGCGCGACCTCATGGTTGACTTCATTACCCCGCGCGGTCCCGCCGTCGCCGTCGACGGCGTCTCGTTCGCCATTCGACCGGGCGAGGTATTCGGCCTGGCCGGCGAATCGGGCTGCGGGAAGAGCACCGTCGCGCACGCGATCATGCGCTTGATTAAGGCGCCCGGGCGGATCAGCGGCGGCCGTATATTGTTTCGCGGCCACGACATCAGCACCCTTCCGACCAGGCAATTGCAACAGTTTCGCTGGCTGAAAGCCTCGATCGTCTTCCAGAGCGCCATGAACGCGCTCAACCCGGTCATGAACATGGGCGATCAGATCGCGGACGCGATCCAAGCGCACGAGCACGTGAGCAAAGGGCAAGCGCTCGAGCGTGCGGCCGAGATGTTCAAGCTGGTCGGGATCGAGGCCAGACGCATCCGTAGTTTCCCCCATGAGTTGTCGGGCGGCATGCGTCAGCGCGCCGTGATCGCCATGGCCCTGGTGCTGAACCCGGAACTGGTGATCATGGACGAACCAACCACCGCGCTTGATGTGGTGGTGCAGCGCGACATCCTGCAACAGATCCAGGATCTGCAAGCCAAGTTCGGCTTTTCTATTCTTTTCATCACTCATGACCTTTCCCTCCTCGTCGAATTCTCCACCCGGATCGCCATTATGTACGCGGGGAGAATCGTCGATCTGGCCCCTGCCAGGGATATATTTCTCAGGCCGAAGCACCCCTATACCGTGGGCCTGATGAACTCCTTTCCCTCGATCAGCGGTGATAAGCGTCAACTGCATGGAATCCCGGGCGCGCCGCCGGACCTGGTTACCCCGCCCCCAGGCTGCCGTTTTGCGCCGCGTTGCATTCATGTGATGGACCAGTGTACCCGTACCTATCCGCCCTTACGCCAACTGGAGCCGGACCGCTGGACGGCCTGCTACCTCTATGATGACGCGGGAAACCGGATCTCCGGGGAGGTCGAACGTGCAAGCCGCTGACGTGGTGATCGAGGTGCAGGGGCTGAGCAAGTTCTTCCCGGTAAGCACCGGCGGGGTGCTTGGTCTGGGCGGTGAGGCCAAACGTATCCACGCGGTCGAGGACGTCAGTTTTAGCCTCCGCCGCGGCGAAATCCTCGCCCTGGTTGGGGAGAGCGGCAGCGGGAAAAGCACGATAGCTCGGCTAATCGCGGGCTTGTATCCGGTCACGGCGGGGGAAATCCGTTATCACGGGCAGGATGTCTCGCGGCTCCATGGCCGGCGCGCCCTGCTTCACTACCGTAGCCAGGTGCAAATGGTGTTCCAGGATCCGTTCGCCTCGCACAATCCGGTGAAGACCATCGCGCACCACATCGAACGGCCGCTCGCCATTCACCGCCAGGCCAGTAACCGCCGGGCGCGCCGGGCTATGGTCCATGAGTTGCTGCGCACGGTCGGTTTGACGCCGCCCGAGGAGGTAGCGGCCAAGTTTCCCCACCAGCTCTCGGGTGGGCAGCGCCAGCGGGTGTCGTTCGCCCGTGCCCTGGCGGTCCATCCCGAGGTGATTCTGGCCGACGAGCCGGTCAGCATGCTCGATGTCTCGATCCGCATGGGCATCCTCAATATGATGGCGACGCTCCGCGACGAGCGAGGGCTTTCCTATCTCTATATCACCCACGATCTGGCGAGCGCCCGCTACATCGCCGATCAGACCCTGGTCCTCTACGCCGGTCACCTGGTGGAGGCGGCGGAGAGCGAGGAGGTGATGGTGCGCCCGCTCCATCCCTACACGCAGCTCTTGCTGAGCGCCGTCCCGGACCCATCGTCCGGTCTGGCCCAGAAGCGGGTGGAGGCGCGCGGGGAGATTCCTACCGTCATTAATCCCCAACCCGGCTGCCGCTTCGCCAACCGTTGCCCGCACGTCATGGATATCTGCCGGCGGGTCACACCGCCGATCTACGAGCCGCGGCCGGGCCATTACGTTCGCTGTTATCTTTCGGCGCCCCCAGGCACGGTTCAGTAGAAGAATAACCACGGTAATTCGGCGCTCACTTGACGGACCTGGTCTCCCAGATCCTAGGTGTGCGCGGGAAAATACCTTCGGAACTCAGTGAGGAGAGGGGAGATTTGATGCGCTTCGCGGATATACCGGAGGATTTCCTCTGGGGCGCCGCCACCGCCGCGTACCAGATCGAGGGTGCGACGTGCGAGGACGGCCGGGGAGAGTCGGTCTGGGACCGGTTTGCCGCTACCCCCGGCAACGTGGTAAACGGCGACACGGGCGTCCTGGCTTGCGACCACTACCATCGCTATGGCGAGGATGTAGAGCTGATGGCGCGGATGGGCTTGCAAGCCTATCGGTTCTCCATTGCCTGGCCGCGGATCATCCCCGGCGGCACGGGCCCCATCAACAGCGCGGGGCTTGATTTCTACGACCGGTTGGTCGATCGACTATTGGCGGCCGGAATCCGGCCGTTCGCTACCCTCTATCACTGGGATTTGCCTCAAGTCCTCCAGGATCGCCACGGCGGCTGGGTCGGCCGCGAAACGGTTGATGCCTTTGCCGACTATGTCGACGCCGTGTCGCGCCGTCTGGGTGACCGGGTACACGACTGGATTACCCTGAACGAGCCTGCCTGCCAGACGTGGCTGGGCTACGCCTGGGGGATCCACGCACCCGGTGGAAAAGATTCGGCTCATGCCCTGCGCGCCGCCCACCATCTGCTGCTGGGCCATGGCCGAGCCATGCCCATTCTTCGCCGCAACAGCCCGGGAGCGCGGGTCGGCATCACGCTCAATCTCTACCCTATCCATCCCTATAGCGAACGGGCGGAGGATCAGGCGGTTGCCTGGCTGGCCGACGGTCATCAGAATCGCCTGTTCCTCGATCCGCTGTTCCGCGGAACCTATCCCGCCGACCTCCTGGAACGCTACGGCAACGGCGAGATCCCGGTCGAGTCGGGCGATCTGCGCGTCATTTCGGCCCCCATTGACCTGCTGGGCATAAACTACTACAACCGGCTCGTCTTGCGGGCCGATCGAACCGGAGATAATCCAGCCGGCACCCCGGTGCGCCTGGAGGGCCTGGGGCGGACGGCCATGGATTGGGAGATCTATCCGGATGGACTCTACGAGATCCTCATGCGGGTGCATCGCGAGTATGGCCCCGTGGACCTCTATGTGACGGAAAGCGGCGCTGCCTTTGACGACGTGGTGAGCGCGGACGGCGCGGTGCATGATGAGCGCCGCGTCGCCTACCTGCAGGCACACTTCGCCCAGGCCGAGCGCGCCGTGGCGTCGGGCGCGCCGCTGCGCGGCTATTTTGTCTGGAGCCTCCTCGACAACTTTGAGTGGGCCGAGGGCTATGGGAAGCGGTTCGGCATCGTCTACGTCGATTTCGCTACCCAGGAACGTATCCTCAAGGACAGTGGGCGCTGGTATGCCGATTTCATAAAGGCGCGGGCGCTCGTCCCGGGCTAACGGCATCTCCGTCGGCATAGTTTGAAGGGTAGGGGTCCCGCGAATGCGTTCGCATGGCAGGTACGAGGCGACTGCGGTCGCGGGGACGGCAGATTGCATGCATCCGCGACCGCAGTCGCCCCGTACCTGCCTGGGGACCGCAGTCCCCGGCATCTTGTCCGCAGTCCCCGGCCCGCGGTTCACGGCAAATATTGCCTGTTGACAGACGAATAGTCATGGATACCGTCACCGATCCGATTATCTTGCTGATGCCCAGTCTCACCTACCGCGCCAACGCCTTTTTGGAGGCGGCGGAGCGGCTGGGTCTGACGGTGATCCGCGGTCTGGACATGCCGGCGCCGCTGGCGCGCTATTGGCACCCAACCCTTCCCCTCGACTTCCGGGCGCCGGATCGCGCCGTACGCGATCTGGTCCGTTACGCCCGCGCTCATCCGGTAGCGGCCATCGTCGCGGTGGACGACGCCGCCACGGTGATCGCGGCGCGCGCCTGCGCCGCGCTCGGCCTCTCCCATAACGCGCCCGAGGCGGCAGCGGCGGCCCGCGACAAGTATCTGCTGCGTTTGGCCCTGGCCAGGGCGGGTGTACCCGGCGCTCGATTCCAGGTCTGCCATACGGATGACGATCCCGAGGCGGTTGCCGCGACGATCACGTATCCGTGCGTGGTCAAGCCCACCTGCCTATCCGGCAGCCAGGGCGTGATTCGCGCTGACGAGCGCGCTCAGTTCGTCGCGGCGTTTCGCCGAAGCCGCGCCATCGTCCTGGCCACGGGTGGCGATCCGGGGATAGGCGGCGCGAGCCGGCTGCTCGTCGAGGAGTATATTCCCGGTGAGGAGGTGGTGCTGGAGGGTCTGCTCGCCCAGGGCGAACTGCACGTGCTGGCCCTGTTTGATAAGCCCGATCCGCTGGTTGGACCCTTTTTCGAGGAGACGATCTACACCACCCCGTCCCGCCTTCCCGAGTCGACCCAACGCGCCATAGGTCAATGCTGTGAAGCGGCCTGTGCCGCGCTCGGCCTGCGGGAGGGGCCAATCCATGCCGAGTTCAGGGTGAACGAGAACGGTCCCTGGGTAATCGAGGTGGCGGCACGGTCGATTGGCGGACTTTGCTCGCGCATTCTGCGCTTTGGCGCCGGCGACACCTCGCTGGAGGAACTGATCCTCGCCCATGCCGTGGGGAGGACGCCGCTCTACGAGCGCGAGCGCCGCGCGGGCGGCGTGATGATGATTCCCATTCCAGCTGAAGGCGTATTGCGTGCCGTGGAGGGGCTGGAGGAGGCCAGGGCGGTGCCGAACATCGAGAGCATCGAGATCACGGCGCCGCTCAAACATAGGTTGGTGCCGTTGCCGGAGGGCTCCAGCTATCTGGGCTTCATTTTCGCGCGCGCCGACCGCGCCGAGGAGGCGGAGGCAGCCCTACGCGCCGCCCATCGGCGCCTGCATTTCGTCATTGCCCCCGACTACCAACTTGCCTCGCACACGGCAAATAGAAGATAAGCGTCCCGCTACTTCTTGGCGGGCGCCGGAGGCATGCCGCCCTGGTCATCAGGCGCCCAACCTTCGGGCATCTGCTGCTGGTCGTGAAAGAGGAAGGCTTCCCGCTGTTCGCGGAGAAACCGCTTGGCCTCGGGATCGGCGAGGACCAGGCCGTAGTGATTGATCAACACGACCGACTGACGACCCCACATCTGCCAGGCCAGGGCGGAGACGTTGTCGTAGATGCGTTGCCCCTCTGGGCCTGGAAAGGGCGGAGCATCCAGCCCGGGCAACTCACGCCCGAACTTGACGCACTGAACCATGCGTGGCATTGGCTACCTCCCGCGTCGACACGATACTCCGCGTTCGCGCCGCCGCTTGTACCAGTGTAGGCACATCCGGCTAGGACGGCAACGCGGGACCCCGATAGGGGCGTACCGAAGGTTTGCGGTCGCGGGCGCGTTGTAGGTGCGCGGGTCTCAAGGCCCGCTTGGTTCGGTCACGGATGGTCATCCTGATAGAGCACAATCGGTACCTGCGGTTGGTCGCGTTGGCGGGCC
>JAICHN010000322.1 GCA_025924845.1 Chloroflexota bacterium
CAAATACGGCGTAGACACGGTGCTGGCGGGCATCGATAAGCTGATCGCCGACAGCGAGATTCTGACCCGACAGGAATTGGCCACGCTGCCGCGCGGGGTGTACACGGCCGAGGACTTCATCGACGACGATGGGATCGGGAACGGCCCGTTCAAGGTTTGCGTGAAAGTGACGATCGAGGACGACCGGGTGATCTGCGACTTTACCGGCACCAGTCCCCAGGTGCCGGGACCGGTCAATTCGGGCCGTTCCGGCCTCTACTCCGGGGTGCGGAGCATCTTCAAGGCGCTCACCAGTCCCTCTATTCCGGTGAACGAGGGCTGTTTCCTGCCCGTGGAGGTGATCTGCCCGCCGCGGACCATCTTCACGGCCGAGCGGCCGGCGCCGGTCTCCACCTACTGGGAGACCATGGAATACGTCACTGACCTGGTGTGGAAGGCGTTGGCGCCCGTGCTCCCCGACCACGAGCGGCTCACCGCCGGGCATTTCCTCAGCGTCTGCGGCGTGGTGGTGTCGGGCATCCACCCCGAGACCGGCGACCTCTTCATTCTGGTCGAGCCGCAGGCAGGAGGCTGGGGCGCCGGGCAAACCAAGGACGGGGAAAGTGGGCTGGTCTGCGTGGGTGACGGCGAAACCTATATCGTGCCGGCGGAGATCGCCGAAACCCGCTACGGGTTCAGGGTTGGCCAGTTCGCCTTCCAGCGCGACGACGCGGGCGCCGGGGAGTTTCGCGGCGGCCTGGGGCTGATTCGAGACTACGAGATCGTCACCGAGGAGGCGTTTCTTACCGCTACGTTTGGCCGCCATAAGTTCGCGCCCTGGAGCATGGCGGGCGGCCAGGCGGGCTCTCATAATCGCGTGGTGATCGTACGCAAGGATGGAACGGAGGAGGTGTATGGAAAGGTAGCGCGTTGCAAGTTACGGCGCGGCGATATCGCGCGGCTGATCACGGCGACCGGCGGAGGCTACGGCGATCCGCGGCGCCGCGCGCCCGAACGGGTGCGCGAGGATCTGCGAGATGGTTTTATCACCGCCGAAACGGCGGAGCAAGTGTATGGCATGCGGCACGATCCGGCCGGCCTGGATTAGTCATGACGAGAGAAGCCCTGGGAGCGCGCCCATCTTGGGCGGCCCCGTTCGCCTGGAGTCCGACGGGGACGGGCGAGACGCCCGCGCTCCCAGGAACAGGGCCGCCCATGCATAGTCAAGGCTGGTCGCGCCGAGGCGGGAGGCTGACCGCCGCCCCTGAACCCTGAACCCATTTTTTTACCTGGAGGCGAACCAATGAAGCGATGGATGCATGCAACCCGCTGGGCGGCCACGCTCGGTCTGGTCGCTCTGCCCGCCCTGGGGCAGGTGCGTGCCGGTCACGCGGCCGGCTCAACCTTCACCATGGGCAGCGCGGTACCGGTGCCGAGCATCGATCCGGCGATCGGGTCCGACGACGCCGAGACCAATTTCATGGAGGCCCTCTACGACACCCTGTATCGCTACCAGGGCACGCCGCCCAAGCTGATGCCCTGGTTGGCCAAGAGCGCCTCCGTCAATAAGGCGGGCACGGTGTGGACCGTACATCTGCGCTCCGGCGTGACTTTCGCCAACGGCGACCCCCTGACCGCGTCCGACGTAGCCTACTCCTTCGACCGCTTGCTGGCGATCAAGCAGGGCTACTCCTACCTGTTCTCGCCGTTCCTCTCCGTGGGCAGCGTGAAGGCGGTCAATCCCACGACCGTGAGCTTTACACTGGCTCACCCGTTCAGCCCCTTCCTGCAAATGCTGCCCTATGGTTACATCGTGGACCAGAAACAGGTTGTGGCGCATCAGGTAAAGAACGATCGGGGCAAGGCATGGCTCACCGATCACGCCGCGGGCTCCGGCCCCTACGTGATCAGTTCCTGGACCGCCAACCAGGATTATGTCCTGACCAAGAACACGCGCTTCTGGGGAGGCTGGAGCGGCGCCCACCTGGACACGGTGGACTGGAAGGTCATTCCCGACCTCTCGGCCCGTCAGCTGGCCCTTAAGGTAGGAAACGTCCAGGCGATCAACTGGCTGTCGGTGACCTCATTCGACGCGATGAAGACGACGCCCGGGATCACGGCCGTACCGGAAGTTTCGGCCGAAGAGTTCATGGTCAATCTGAATACGCAGTCCGGACCCACGGCCGATCCCAATCTCCGCAAGGCCATTGCCTATGCCGTGGACTACAACACGGTGATCAAGGTTATCTTTGGGGGCTACGGCGCTCAGATCGGCGCTCCCGTGCCGCCCGGCTTCAAGGGGTACCAGGCATCGCTGGCCCCGATCAAAACGGATATGAACAAGGCCAAGCAGTACCTTGCCCAGTCCAAGTATCCACACGGGACGATGATCACCTATACCTATGTGACCGGACTCGACGAGGAGCGGCGCCTGGGCCTGCTGCTGCTAAGCGACCTGGCCCCCTTGGGGATTAAGGTGAACGTGGTAGCGGAGGCGTGGCCCAGCCTGGTCGGTCAGGAAGCGAAGCCGACCACCGCGCCGTCCATGTCGCCGTTGTACTTCCAGGCGCAGTACGACTCTCCGTACAACTGGCTCTATTCACAATACTCGTCGACCACTCTGGGTTCCTGGCAAAATGAAGCGCAGTTCAACAATCCCACGGTCGACAAGCTGATGGCGCTGGGCGCGCAAAGCACCGATGCCAAGAAGGCCCAGCAGAACTTCGCCAAAGCCCAGACCATGATCGTGACATCGACGCCCGCCATCTATCTCCTGCAAAATAAGATCCTTGAGCTCTACAGCAGCAAGCTGAACTGGCCGTACTCCCCGCTGGGGGCCAGCGCGGACTTCTATCACATGTCCATGTCCAGTTAGGGAATGGTCAAGGGCTGAAACCAGGCATAGGTTTCGTCCCGCTTGTAGGGGCACCCCTTGTGGGTGCCCTGGTTCCGTCCGCCAAGGGCACCCACAAGGGGTGCCCCTACGGTCATACCTGGGAATTCGGGTGATAGGGCACCCGGCACCCAGAGGGTCCCCGGTGCCCCTACGGAGCCGTCAAGGTATTTTTTGCCAACCTGTACTGGTTTCAGCCCTTGGGTACACAGCCGCTACCGCGGTCAAGGCGATAGGCTACTCTCCATGTCGGCATACCTGGCGCGGCGCGTCACGCGCTTGATTTTCTCGCTGTTCGGCCTGTCCGTGCTGCTCTTTGCCCTGACCCGGCTCACCCCGGTCGATCCGGTACGGTTCGCCCTGGGCCCGCAGGCTACCGCTGCCCAGATACAGGCGATGCGGCATCAGTATGGGCTGGACCGTCCCTTGCCGATCCAATACCTGGACTACATGAGCCATGCCCTGCGCGGCGACCTCGGCCTGTCGCTTCAGGGACAGCGGAGCGTAGCCGCCGACATCGGCAACTTTCTCCCTAACACGATCGAGTTGGTGCTGGGCGCCCTGGTGCTGGGCGTGCTGCTCGGCGTGCCGCTGGGCGTAGTGGCGGCAAGCCGGCCCAACAGCCCCGTGGATAGCGCGGTGCAGGTCATCTCCACCCTGGGGGTGGCCATCCCCAGTTTCTGGCTGGCCGTAGAGTTGCAGGTGGTGTTCGCGGTAAACCTGGGCTGGCTGCCGCTGTCGGGCATCATCGATAACAACGCCATGCTGCCGCGCGTCATCACGCACTTCGTGCCGATTGACGCGCTGCTGACCGGCGATTGGTCGGGTCTGGCGAACAACCTCTACCATCTTATTCTGCCCGCCGTGGTGCTGGCCTTTCAGCCGCTGGCGATGATCTCGGCCATGACCCGCACCAGTATGCTGGAAGTGCGCCGGCACGAGTACGTACAGGTGGCGCGGGCCAAGGGTCTGTCGCGCCGCCGGGTGATGATCCGCCATGTACTGCGCAATTCGTGGCTGCCGATCATCAGCATAGCCGGGCTGAATGTCGGCTGGCTGTTAGGGGGTAGCTTCCTGGTGGAAACCGTCTTCGGCTGGTCGGGGATCGGCTACTACGGGATCAACGCCACGCTCAGCTTCGACTTTCCGGCGATCATCGGGGTGACCCTGGTGATCGGCGTCATCTTCGCCGCCGTCAATGCGCTGACCGACGTCCTGTACGGCCTCATCGACCCCAGAGTTCGCCATGCCTGAGCAAGCGGAGAATCCCGTACCTATTGCCGATGACCGGGAAGTGCCGGCCCGGCGGAGCCGTGGGCAAGATACCTGGAGGCGCTACCGAGCCAATCGCGTAGCCCTGGCGGGCTTGCTGGTGGTGTTGGCACTGATCATGTGCGCGATCCTCGCCCCCTGGATCACCCCTTACCCGAAGGATGCCGGGACCGCCACCAACTTCGCCGCCACCTTGCAGGCGCCCTCGCGCGCCCACCTCTTCGGCACCGACGACGTGGGACGCGACATCCTTACCCGCGTCCTTTTCGGGGCGCGCCTCTCGCTCAGCATCGCGGCCATTGTCACGCTTTGCTCGGCCCTGATCGGAGTGGCGGTAGGCGCCCTATCGGCCTTCTACGGCCGCTGGATGCAGTGGATAGCGATGGGGATCACCGACTCCTTTTTAGCCCTGCCGGCACTGGTGTTGGCGATCGCCGTGGCGGCCATTCTGGGGCACAGTACGGTAAACTTGGTCATTGCCCTGATCGTGGTCTGGTGGCCGGGCTATGCCCGATTGACCGAGGGCCTCGTGCAGAGCGAGAAGGAGCGGGACTACGTCGAAGCAGCGCACGCGGCGGGCGTACGCGGGCTGCGGATCCTGTGGCGGCATGTGATGCCCAACGTACCGGCGCCGATCATCGTACGGATGGGGCAGGACATCGGCTACGTCATCCTTACGGCGGCCGGACTGGGTTTCGTGGGACTGGGCGTACAACCTCCCAGTCCGGAATGGGGGGTGATGGTGAGTGACAGCCATCAATACACCCTCCAGGCATGGTGGTATTCGCTGTATCCGGGCGTGGCCATCGCCGTGGCGGTCCTCGGGTTCAGTCTGGTCGGCAACGGGTTGCAGCAGGCGTTCAACATTCGGCAGGCGGTGGAGGGGCCGTAGCCCGCCGGTTATTCTACCTGAGTATGTCGGTACAACTCGGCCACGGAACAGGTCAGGCCAATCGATTCCAGGGTGATCGCGTCATCCGCCAGATATCGTTCATAAAGCCAACTGCTATGCTCGGCGCGGCGAAAGATTTCGACGCTTCGGCGGCGGGAGTCGACCAAGAGATATTCCTTCAGCGAAGGGAGGGTTTGGTAGTCAGCGAATTTACTGCCGCGATCCACGGCCTCGGTTGAGTCCGAGAGTACTTCGATGATGAGGCAGGGAGTGGGCACGGCAATTGCATTGTCGGCCAGCATAGCATCACAGGTCACCATGGCGTCCGGATAGTAATAGGTGTCCTCTCCAACCCGCACCAATAGAGCCGGGCCCCGTACGACGTACGGGCCATCGCTAAGATGGTTATGGATGACGGCACGAACATTGTTGGCAACTGTGTCGTGAGCAAGGGTTACATCGGCCATGGCATAGAAGTACCCATGCACATACTCGTGCTTGGTTTGGCTCGCCTCCTCCAGCGCCAGATACTCTTCGACGGTTAGGTTGGGCTGTTCGCGCTCGACAACCAAGATGCTGTGGCCTCCCACTCTCCATGCTACCGCCTTCATTCACCGCGTGCCTGAATGCCGCTGCTTTGCACGGCGTAGCCGTTCCTCATTGGAGAGACGTGGTGCCGCCGAATACTCAAGGACTGGTCGCGGCACGGCAGGGCGTGAAATTTCTGTACCGGCCAGTAACCTGTCCAGAAGGGTGACCGCCTTAGCCTCCCCTGCTTCGTCTCGCTACCCCGGGATAGGTTGACAGCCGACAACGTAGCGTTACCGCCACCCATCAATCCAAGGCAGCGCCGTCGGGTGGGCAGCCCCCCGAAGACCGACATCACGCACGCGCACGATGGTCCCATTCCGGAAGGCCACTTCGATGTGTAAACTAGAAGCACAAGTTTCCGGCAATCCGGCGTTACCGTGGCCGCGAGATGAATGCCCATGGGGCGCCCTTCCGCG
>JAICHN010000323.1 GCA_025924845.1 Chloroflexota bacterium
GATGAGTCGTGCCTGGCGGATTTGCGTGAGGTCAACCAGGGCTTGCTCATCGCGGGATTGCGAGAGCAAGAGTTCGCGTCGGCGATCCTTGCCGGCATCGACGACGCCGTCATCGTGGTGGACTGCGCGGGAAAGATTGTACGGGTGAACGCGGCCTACGCGCGGCTGGCCGGCGGCACCGACGGGCTCCTGGCGCCGGAGGACGACCGGGGACAGCCCTTGCCGCCCGACCAAACGCCGCGGATGCGCGCGGCTCGCGGTGAAAGATTCAGCATGGAATTTGTGCTGACGGCGTCGGACGGGAGCCGGCGGTGGTTCGAGGCCAGAGGCCAGCCGCTGAGTGACTATGGCGCCGGATGCGCCGTCATCGTCATCCGCGACATTACGATGTCCAGTCGGCACCGCCGCCTGCAAGATGATTTCATTGCGCTGGCCGCCCATGAGTTGCGCACTCCGCTGACCGCGATCCAGGGCAGTCTAGAGCTCTTGGGGCGATGGAGTCAGGACGCGGCGGACTCGCGGGTACCGCGCACCATCGCCACGGCCTTGCACCAGGCACGCCGGCTAAAGATGTTGGTGAATGACCTAACGGACGTGGGACGGTTGCAGAGCGGGAATCTGGTCCTTTCCTTGGCGGAGGTGGACCTTGTCGCCCTGACCACAGAGGAGGTCGAGATCGCGAAAGGGTTGGCGGAGCAGCACCCCATTACCCTGGACGTGCCCACCGAGCCGCTTACGGTGCGCGGCGACGCCATTCGCCTGGAGCAGGTGCTGCTCAACCTCCTCACCAATGCGCTCATGCACACTCCACCGACCACGGGAATCGAGGTGCGGCTGCGTCGGGAAGATGGGGGCGCCGTGCTGACGGTGCATGATTCCGGCACCGGCATCGCGGCCGATCTGCTGCCTCATCTTTTTGAGCGCTTCTATCAGGTTGCACGCCCGGCCGCGGACCACAGGCAGGCATGGGCCTTGGGCTGTACATTGCGCATCAATTGGTCGAGGCGCACGACGGCCGGATAGTGGTGGCCTCCGCACCGGGGGAAGGGACCACGTTTACGGTCTGGCTGCCCGCGGCGTAGCGCGCCGCGCGGCAGCGTACTCGCGGGGAGGGGCGGCAAGGGGGGCCGGCGACTGAGGTTGCCTTCCATCCTGCTCAGCGGCCCGCCATCCCCAGCTTCCCAATCCCGCCGCCGTAAGCCCATAACATGGCACGGCGTTGGATTTATGGCGAAACAGCTTGACAGCATAGCAGGCCAAGCAGTAATGTAGTGCCAATTCCGTTTGCGTTAACGGTACGCTAACAATCGGCAGATTGTGGATGGGCCGACATGGAGAAGGCAGCCGCAAACGACCCGGTTTCGACCCTTGGGGCGCGTGAGCAGGCGCCTACCATCGCCGAGATCGCGCGGGACAGCGGAGTCTCGGCCATGACCGTGTCACGCGTGCTCAACGGGCGGCCCGATGTAGCGCCCGCTACGCGCGCCCGTGTGCAGAAGGTAGTCGCGGAACGGGGCTATTTGCGAAACCGCGCCGCTGCCGCGCTCCGCAAAGGCCGGTCTGGTCTGATCGATCTGGTCGTGGTGTCATTGGACAGCGCGTATCATCTGGAGATCATCCGCGGCGTTGAGGAGCACATCGAACCAACCGGCTTCCGCATGGCGGTCTCCGCCACCCATGGGCGTGCCCAGGGCGAACGGCAGTGGGTGTCAAAAGTGATCGACGGCTCGACCGATGGGGCTATCCTCGTGCTCGCCGACGGCCACGCCGTACATCTGGAGCGGCTGCGACGGCGCGGCATCCCGTTCGTCGTGGTCGATCATCGCGGTGAACTTGGCGCCGATGTCCCTTCGGTCGGCGCAAGCAACTGGGCGGGTGGCCGGGCGGCGACGGAGTATCTGCTCGGACTTGGCCATCGGCGCATTGGCATCATCTCGGGACCGCCTACGCTCGGTTGCAGCAGGGAGCGTCTCTCCGGCTACCAGGCCGCTCTACAAGATGCGGGGGCGCCGTTCGATCCTCTGCTCTGCCGAGAAGGTAACTTCCTCTATGAGGCAGGCTACCGCGAAACTTGTGCGCTCCTGGACATACCGGAGCCGCCCACCGCCATCTTCGCCGGCAACGATATGCATGCGGTTGGCGCGCTCAACGCGCTGCGCGTACGGGGGATCGCCGTGCCTCGTGAAATGAGCATTGTCGGCTTCGATAACGTGGAGATTTCCACCCTGGTGCATCCGGCCTTGACCACGGTGCATCAGCCGCTGGCCCAAATGGGCGCTTTCGCCGCGACCATGCTCATTCGCCTCATTGAGGGTGGGGCGCTGAGCAGCAATCGGGTCGAACTCGCCACCGAATTGATCGTTCGCCAATCGTGCGCGCCGCCGTTTCAGCCATGAACTTCGCAGTGCGCCTTGATTCAAGTACCACCGCGATAGGGAATGCCTCGGCAGGCGGGATTAGCGGCCGGGACGAAAGGGGGTGATCGCCGTCAGGTAAGGGTCCGGTCGTAACCTGCGGTTCGTGCCGAGGTCGGCGCCGCGCTGTTCGTCACTCATTTATCAGAGAGGCTCGAAGCGATGCCAAACGAGGTCGAGAGCATCAGCCCCGCGCGTCGCGCGCGGAAGACCACCCTGCCGGCACGCGCCCTTATTCTGGCCGGATTTCTCGCGGGCTCACTGGCGCTGTCGCCCGCGGCGGGGCCGGCCCACGCCGCGCGCACCGCGGCGCCTGTCACGGTAACCGTATGGGACATCCAGCAGGGAGTGCAGCAGAAGGAGGCGATTGCCCAGGCCACAGCCTTCAATAAGGCACATCCCGACATCAAAGTGCAGTACCAATTCTTCCAGAACGACCCCTATAAAACAAAATTGAGCATCGCTATCGGTGCCCATAAAGGTCCGGATATCTTCATGGGCTGGGGCGGCGGCATCCTCAAGAGTTACATCGATGCCGGGGCGGTGGCCGACCTGACCAGCGCGGTCAACGCCGATCCGGCCTGGAAGAATCGGTACACCCCTTCAGTGCTTGGCCCGGTTACCTTCGGCGGCCACATCTACGGCATCCCTTACAATGCTACGACACCCGAGGTGATCTTCTACAATAAGGACATTTTCAAGCAGTACAATCTCAAGGTACCAACGACCTGGCCGCAACTTGAGCAGGTGATCAAAACATTGCAGAGCCACAATGTTATCCCATTCTCCCTGGATGGGAAGTCCGAGTGGCCCGAAATGATGATCCTCCAGTACCTGGCCGACCGGATCGGAGGAAGCAGCGCCCTGAACAATATTGCCCTGCGCAAACCGGGAGCAACCTTCAACAGCCCGGCCTGGATTCAGGCATTTACCCAGGCACAGGCCCTCGTGAAGTCGAACGCCTTCCAGAACGGCTTTGCTTCGTTCAATTACGACACGAACGACAGTGCCCAGCTGTTCTACGGCGGCCGTACCGCCATGATGTTCATGGGAGTCTGGCAAATCGGCAACGCGCAGAGCAACGCGCCGAAGTTCCTCCCCAAGATGGGCTTCTTCGCCGTGCCGTCCGTACCGGGCGGTAAAGGCAATGTAAATGACATCGTCGGCGTTCCCGCCAACTACTACTCCGTCACCTCAACCAGCAAGAATAAGGCGGCGGCTATCGAATTCCTGAAGAATCAGCTCAACCCCGGATACTCCTCGTGGGTACTGTCCCAGGGCCAGGTACCGCCCGTGCAGAACCTGGATACCGGCAAGATCTCCGATCCGTTGGTGAAGGCCCAGGTTAATCTGCTGGCCAAGGCATCCAGCTACCAGTTGGCGCTCGACCAGTTGTTGCCGCCCCAACTGGCCCAGAAGTTCCTCGATCTCACGGGCTCGCTGTTCGCGCTCAGCATTACGCCTCAGCAGTTCGCCACGCAAATGCAGGCCACCACGTCGGCCTATTTCGCCGCCCATCATTAGGTCCAGGCATTGGGAGAGGGAAGGGGCTGACGCTGCTCAGCCCCGCCCCGCTCGAACCTGTCGCGATGCGGAAAGGATGCGCATGGCCCAGCGTATGCAGGCCGCGCCGAGCACGGCGCGCCGAGGGGGATTGCCCCGGCTCGGCCTAGTTCTGATGTTCACGGCTCCCGCGCTCGTGCTCTATGGCATTTATGTGCTCTATCCGGTGTGCGTTTCGATCTGGTACTCCCTGCTGGACTGGAACGGGTTGGCGGCGGGGAAGTTTATCGGCCTGAATAACTGGCAACGTCTGCTTCACGACCAGAGCGTGCTCAGTTCGCTGCGCAATACCCTGATCATCCTGGTCGCTTCATTCGCCGTGGAGATGCCGGTGGGCCTGGGGCTGGCCGTGCTGGTGCAGCGAATGGGGCGACTGGGTACGGCCCTCTCCAGCGTCTATATATTGCCCCTGCTGATGTCCTCGGTCGCGGTCGGCATTACCTGGAGTTTTCTCTATAACCCGCAGTACGGTCCGCTCTACTACATCTATAACGATTTCGGCCGGCAAGCGCCCGGCCTCCTCGGCAGCCCGAGCCTGGCCATCTGGTCGGTGACCGCCGTGGTGCTCTGGCAGTTCATTCCTCTCTACATGCTGCTGTTCAACGCCGGACTGGTGGCCATTCCCCAGGAGTTATACGAAGCGGCGTCGATCGACGGGGCCGGAGCCTGGACGCGTTTCCGCTCGATTACCATCCCACTGTTGCGCCGCACCTTCATTACGGCGTCGGTGCTGGTCCTTACCGGTTCTCTGGTCTATTTCGATCTCATTTTCGTCATGACGGGAGGCGGCCCCGGTAATGCCTCCTATACCCTGGCCATGTATATCTACCGCTCCGCGTTTCAGGATCAAGAAGTCGGCTACGGTTCAACCGTTGCAATCCTCCTCTTCTGTATTTCGTTCATTGTCTCCGGATTGATCGTGCGCTTCTCGCGCCTGCTGCAAGGAGATTAGCGCATGGCGTCCGAGGCTCTAGGGTTCGGCCACAAGCGAGGATTACCGCGGCAGGTCGGCGTACGCCTCCTTTTGGCCCTCGTCGCCCTGTTCTGGTTGGCGGTGGTGCTCATCCCCATTTCCTACGCGGTGATCCAGACCTTTAAGACACAGGCGGATGCCCTGTCCGGCAGCCCCTGGTCCTTGAACGCGCCCACGCTCGCTAACTACCAGACCGTCCTTGGGCCACAGATTCTCCGTTACTTATTGAACTCGGTCGTCACCTCGGTCGGCGCGGTGCTGCTCTCAACCCTACTGGCCTCGCTCGCCGCCTACGCGCTGGCGCGGCTGCCGCATCGCGCCAACGGTTTCCTCTATCTGCTGTTCGTGTCAGGGCTGGCCGTGCCGATCTACGCCGCGATCATCCCGATCTATCGATTATCCATCGCCTGGAACCTCTACGATACGCTGCCTGGCGTGCTGCTGCCCTTCGCCGGCACGGCCTTGCCGATTACGGTATTTATCTTGACCGCCTTTATGCGCGGTATACCCGACGAATTGGAGCAGGCGATGCAAATCGACGGCGCGGGCGTGTTCCGCCGCTATCTCCAATTGGCGCTGCCGTTGTCGCGTCCCGCGCTGGCCACGGTAGCGGTGTTCGCCTTTATCGCGAACTGGAACAATTTCGTATTGCCGCTGATCCTGACTCAGAGCGACGATACGCGTACCCTACCCCTGGCCATCTGGAACTATCAGGGCCAGTATGGGATGAACGTGCCCCTGGTGCTCACCGTGGTGGTCCTTTCAACCCTACCCCTGCTCATCTTCTATATCGTGCAACGCCGCAATTTCATCCAGGGATTGACGGCCGGGGCGTTGAGCGCCGTGTAGTCAAGCGTCAAGCTTACCGATCAGCCTGCCCCTTGTACTCCACCTCATAGCCAAAAGCACCCGGGCCGACCACGCGGAGTGCCTCGGGTGTGGTCATGCGCCGGTCGGCGCTGAACACCAGAAGCAGCACATGCCGACCGACCTGAACTTCGTCGGCGCCGATCGGCTCGCCGGTCTCGTCGTCGATGAGACTGATCGCATCGGGAGTGGTCGCCAGGACCGACCGGCCGCGGC
>JAICHN010000324.1 GCA_025924845.1 Chloroflexota bacterium
TGCCGTTGGTCATGCGGGCGCGCTACCCGGTAAGGTTGATGTACCCGGAATGCTCCCTGGCGCCGGCGTGCTCTCCGATCCGACCGAACGGGCGAGCAGGATGTCCATCGCGGTTCGCGGATCGCGGCCCGCGAATAACACGGCGCATACCTGCTCGGTGATCGGCAGTTCCACGCCCAGACGGTTTGCCAGACTCAGCGCGGCGCGCGCCGTGGGCACCCCTTCGGCTACCATGGTCATGTCAGCTCTAATCGCTTCGAGGGATGCGCCCCGGCCCAGGCGCTCGCCAACCGTATGATTCCGACTCTGAGGACTGACACAGGTCGCGAAGAGATCGCCATAGCCGCTCAACCCGGCGAATGTCGCGGCCTGGGCGCCGCATGCCATGCCCAACCGTACAATTTCGGCCATACCGCGAGTGACGATCGCCGCTTTGCCGTTGAGTCCCATTTCCAGGCCGTCACAGATGCCCGCCGCCAGGGCCACCACGTTCTTGAGGGCGCCACCCAACTCCACGCCCACCACGTCGTCGGAGGTATACAGGCGAAATTCTCGGGTGGAAAGATCATCGGCATTCGCCGCCGTCACGGTTGGGTCGGTCCCCGCGAGCACGGCCGCTGCCGGCAGTCCGGCCGCGATCTCGCCGGCTAGATTAGGGCCCGACAGGACGCCGAGGCCGACGGATCCGGCCAGGACCTCCTCGATTACCTGCGACACGCGCAGCCCGCTGCCTACCTCCAGGCCCTTTGTGGCGCTTACCAGACGCGTTTGGGCGCTCAGAAAGGGGCGGATCGCGACGCACGCGGGCCGCAAATGCTCACTCGGCACTGCGACGACGATGAGCGGCGCCGCGCCTGCCGCGGCGTAGTCGGCGCCGACCAGCAGATCATCCGGAAACGGAATCCCCGGGAGCCAGGTGCGATTTTCCCGATCCGCCTGGAGGCGGACGGCGCGTTCCCCGTTGCGCGCGCAAAGCAACACCCGGCGGCCGGCCCGCGCCTGCAATATGGCCAGAGTCGTCCCCCAATTTCCGGCGCCTACGATGGCGATATCAGGTTCAAGGGCTGGACGCATGGTCGCCAGGGCGCGGACGGCGCGAAGCCATGAATCAACCGGCGATGGGCTGCGCGGGCTGCCCGATTTTGCGCTCGGTTCCCGCCACCAGCCGCTGGATGTTATCCGAATGGCGAACCAAGATCAGCACCGCTCCCAACACGCAGTAAAGGAGGATCCACGGCGAAAACTGGCCCAGCACCACCAGGAGGATAGCCATGAGCACGCCCACGACCGTTCCCAGCAGCACGCCAAGCGATACGAGGAGGCTCAGCCCGATAATGCAGGCGCCTATGGCCAGCGAGGTAAGCGCGGCAGGCCAACACAGCAGGCAGAAGACGCCAAACGAAACCAATACGCCGCGCCCCCCCCGGAAGCCGGCGTAGACCGGCCAATTGTGGCCGACCGCCGCCGCCAGCCCGGCCAGGCACTCGGCCGCGACCGTTCCGACTAGGACATAGGCGGCGAGGACGGCGAGCATGCCCTTGATGAAGTCAAAGAGCACGACGACGATCGCCGGCACTTTGCCCAGAGTCCGCAAGGCGTTGGTCGCCCCCGTCTTCCCGCTCCCGTAGTCACGTAAATCGACGCCTTTGAGCACTCTGCCCACGATCAGCCCAGTCGGAATGGCGCCCAGCAAGTAGCCGATTACTACCGCCGCCCCGTAATGCCACACTTCCATCACTTCACCTCATGCGCTTGAGCCGTCCAGGCACCCTGAGCTACCGTCTGGCGCCGGAACGCCGTGCCCCGCTTTGCCTGGTGCCGCCGCGTCGAGGAGCGGAACCGTCTTCCTCCTTCAGCTCGCGCGAAGACCGGAAATGCAAGCGGATCGCGGTGCCGGTGAATCCGAACTGCTCCCTGAGTTGATTCTCCAGAAATCGTCGGTAAGAGAAATGTAATAGCGCCGGATCGTTGACAAAAAAGACAAAGGTGGGCGGATCAACCTCGGCCTGCGTGACATAGCGTAGCTTGAATCGACTCCCACCGCTGCTCATCGGCTGGTGCTTGCGCAGGGCATCCTGCATGATGTTGTTGAGTTGCCCGGTTGGCACTCGCTTCAAGCGTTCGTCCCGCACGGTCATCGCCAATTCCAGTATGCGCCGCACGCGTTGACGGGTCAACGCGGACGTAAACAGCATCGGCGCCTGGTGCGTGAAATGCAACTCGCGGCGAATGCGTTCGGTATAGGCGACAATCGTGTAGTCATCCTTGGGGACGACCAGGTCCCACTTGTTTACCACGATCACCAGGCCCTTGCCCGCTTCCCAGGCATAGCCCGCGATGTGAGCATCCTGCGCGGTCACCGGCTCGGTGGCGTCCACCACCAACACGGCCACGTGCGAACGGCTAATCGCCCGCATGGCACGCATCACGCTATATTTTTCCACGCCCGCGTCAATATGGCCGCGCTTGCGGATTCCCGCCGTATCGACCAGGATCACGCGCCGTCCCTCGTAGTCGATCTCCGTATCGGTGGTATCGCGAGTGGTCCCGGGCAGCGGTGAGACCAGGGCGCGATCCTCCTGCAGAATGGCATTGAGGAGGCTGGACTTGCCGACGTTCGGCCGCCCCACCAGGGTAATCCGCGCCGCGGTGTCGGGCGCCGGTTCTTCCACCTGGGGCAGGAGCGCGACCACGGCATCGAGCAGATCGCCGGTGTTTATCCCATTCAGCCCGGAGATGGGAATCGGTTCACCAACGCCGAGCGCGAAGAACTCGGCGCTATCGAGCTGCCGTGCGTCGCTCTCCGCCTTGTTGGCGGCCAGGATCACCGGACTTTTCCCCCGGCGCAGTTGATCGGCCACGTCATGATCCATCGCCGTAAGCCCCTGGCGCGCGTCCACCAGGAAAATGATCACGTCCGCCTGGTCAATTGCCGCCTCGGCTTGCCGGCGAATCGCTCGGCTCATGTCCTGGTCCGTCGAGAAGTCCAGGCCGCCGGTATCCACGACTATGAACGGTTTGTCGTTCCAGATCGTCTCGCCATAGTTGCGGTCGCGCGTCGTGCCGGGCTCATCCTCGACGATAGCCTGAGGGCGGCCCACCATGCGATTAAACAGCGTAGACTTTCCCACATTGGGTCGCCCCACCAGGGCGACAATTGGTAATTCGTTCATCCGATTAGCCTCTCCAGATCGCCGACCCCCTCGGCCAGCTGAATCGGACGCCCCAGTTCGGACGAGATCCGCTCGCGTGTGAAGTCGTCCAGGGTCACTTCGCCGGCACGGTCGAACATGACCCGCGGCAGCACCACGACATCGCCCAAGTCCTTCCCCGCCAACTGCCCCAGCAGGTCGGCCGCCACGATCAGGCCCGACACCGTAACTTCGCTACCGAACAGGCGATTCTCGATTGGCACCAAATCCACCGTCAGGTTGGGTATGGAACTCAGTTCGGCGGCGATCGGCGCCAGAATCGGCGCGATCAAGGTGCCGCAGGCCAGAGTGAGCCGGCGTGGCGCCGGCAACGATGGGGGCAGCGTACGCTTCATCGCACGCCATGCGTCGAGCAACATGCGCACCATGCCAACCCCGTTATCCAGGATCGAGAGGTCGGTGTAGTGGGAGCGCGCCGGCACACGGCGATTGGCCAGCAGATAGAACTCGTCGGACAAAAAGACGACCGGTTCGCCGCACTGTTTCACGTTTTCCTTTTGATACGGTTGCAATTCGCGGATTACCCGCAGCGCCTCGTCCGCCCGGAAGCGGCGTAAGGGGTTCTTGGAGGAGGCGGTTCGCTCGGTGCGCACCCTGGTCAATCCCACGGGCACGGCCGAGATGGTTCGCAACATCGGGCGGCGGTCCAACAAGTGACGCGTGGTGCTGTGCAAGTCGTCGGTGTCGTTGATGCCGGGGCACAGCACCAGCTGCGTATGAACCTCGATACCCAGGGCGATCAAGCGATCGATCTGCTCCAGGATATCGGGCGCTCGCTTGTTGCCCAGCAGGCGGCGACGCAGATCCGGATTCGTGCTGTGCACCGAAAGATAGAGCGGCGAGAGTCGCTGTTCGCCAATGCGTCGCCAATCGCCCTCGGACAAATTGGTCAGGGTAACAAAACTGGCATTGAGGAACGAAAACCGATAATCATCATCCTTGATATGCAACGTGGAGCGCATGCCCTTCGGCAGCTGTGTGACGAAGCAGAAGGGACAGTGGTTATCGCACTCGCTGATATCCTCAAGGGTCAATTCGGGAAGGACCAGCCCGAGATCCTGGTCGGGATGCTTGCGGAGGCGCACGGCATGAGCCTGGTCGCCGCGCCGCAGGTTAAGGATCACACGGTCTTCGGCTATGTAGAAGCGATAGTCGATCGGATCACGGAGCGGGTGCCCATTGATCGAAAGCACCACATCGCCCGCCGCGATGTTTGCCTTCTCGGCCAGGCTACCGGGGAGCACATCGAGCACCGTGCCCGGGTGCCCCGCTCGCCTGGCGCCCGGATTGACCACCGGTACAAACGACATACTTACCACACGTCCGTGAAAATGCTAGACTGGGAGCGAACAGAAACGCGCATCGTAGGCGGACGGAATTGGGGATTCCGTTTGCATGCGCCACACGACAGTATAGCAGCCGCCGTCGTTATGTCGAAATGATCCGGCGGTAGTGGGAGTGGAATCGCATGGTGAAGGGGCTCGTCGGCCAGGCAGTCGGGGTGGTCTGTATTCCGCTCTGGGTGGGTATGACCGTGTACTTTATGTCCCGCGCCGCTACACCGAACGCCACCGATGCCGGGAATTGGTTTGTCGGTTTCGTGGTGCTTACCGTGATCTTCGTCGCCATCATGGTGTTCTGGGAGCGGGTGTTCGTCGGCGAATAATAAACATCACCTTGAGGATCGGACTGGAAACCCAGTCCGATCCTCAGGGCGGTGCATGATCTCTATTCGCCGCCCTCGGCGTAGATGCCGTGATACGCGGGGGGCAACAGCGCGGTGATCTGTCGCATCAGAAGATCGGCGTGGGCTTTGCGGGCCGCGCTTCCCCCACCGTGCGTGAACCGCACCGGCTCCCCAATGGTGACCGAAATACGCGGTCGAGATAGGAAGCCCCGCGCTACCTCGCCGAACGGCCGGTGCAGCCTGAGGTGCTCGGTGCCGGTAAGCGCCGCCGGCACGATCGGACAGTCGGCACGCGTGGCCAGCATGACGGCGCCGCTTCGCGCTTCCTGCGCCCCGGTCGCCTCGCTCCGATGGCCCTCGGGAAAGACCATGACGATTTCTCCGGCGCGCAGCAGGTCTTCGGCGTGCCGAAGCGCGGTACGGTCCATCTCACCGCGCCGGATCGGAAACGTGCCTGCCTGCGTAAGATACCAGCCCAACGGGGCAAACCGGAACAATTCCTCCTTCGCCATGAAGTGCAGTTGCCGCGGCATCAGGGCGCCCAACAGCAGAGGATCCAGCATACTCAAGTGATTACTGACCAGCACGACCCCGCCGTCCCGCGGTATGTTGCCGATCCCCGCTGCGTGAACCCTGCCCACCGTCGAGAAGAGGCACCGTAAGGGCACCCGAACCAATTCGTAGGCCGAGATCATGCCGTTCGCTCTTTCAGCCGATCGCGCACCAGGGCCAGCGCGCACTCGAAAGCCTGCTCACCGGTGAGATTCGTGGTATCGACCAGCATGGCATCGTCGGCCCGCCGCAGGGGCGACACGGGGCGCTCCGAATCGAGCCGGTCGCGCCGACGCAAGTCGGCCAGGGTCTCTGCTTCCGTCTCGGCAATGCCGGCGGCACGGCGCTCGGCATTCCGCCGCCGCGCGCGCTCCTCGGCGTCGGCGGTGACAAACAGCTTTGCCTCCGCATCGGGAAGCACCACGGTCCCAATGTCGCGCCCAACCATCACGACGAACCGCTCCCGCGCTATGGCTCGCTGCTGCCCCACCATGGCGGAGCGGGCCGCCGCGTAGCCGGCGCCGGCCGAAACGTTGCGATCCACCGCTGGACTACGCA
>JAICHN010000325.1 GCA_025924845.1 Chloroflexota bacterium
CCTACGAGGAATATGGCGAACAGTGCGTGGAGCGATTCAACGGTATGTTCGCCTTCGCAATCTGGGACGCCCATCGCGGTCGGCTGTTTTGCGCGCGGGATCGCTGCGGCGTCAAGCCGTTCTACTATGCAGAGGCAGCGGGGCGGTTTGCCTTTGCCTCCGAAATCAAGGCCCTGTTTACCTTTCCGTGGATCCGCGCCGAGCCGAATCAGGCTCGGGTAATGGACTACCTGGTAGCCGGAATCGTCGATCACACGGATGAAACTTTTTTCTCCGACATCAACTCGTTGTCGGCAGGCGCTACGCTCACAATCGGTCCCGGTTACCGGTCGAGCCGCACCTACTGGAGACTGCCTACGGTGGAGGAGGGGCCGGTGGTTGGCCGCCCATCGGCCAGGCGGCGCCTAGGCTGGGCCGAAGAGCTGGAGGCGCACCTCCTCGACAGCGTGCGGTTGCGCCTGCGCAGCGATGTGACCGTGGGCAGCTGCCTCAGCGGCGGCATAGATTCCTCAACGCTGGTCAGCATGGTGAACCGGCTTCTCGTGCCGGAACAGACGGAGGAACGGACGATCCACGAAACGTGGCACCGCGGCGGCGAACGGCAGATGACGTTTTCGGCCTGCTTCGACGATCCCGCCATCGACGAACGTCGCTACATGGATGCCGTGGTGGCGCGAACCGGAGTGGCGGCCCGCTTCACCTATCCAAGCGGTGACGAATTAGCTCAGCAGTTGGCAAGCGTGGTGTGGCACCAGGATGAGCCGTTTCTCTCAACCGGCATACTGGCCCAATGGGAGGTCATGCGGCTGGCTAACGCGAACGGGGTCAAGGTGCTGCTGGATGGTCAGGGGGCCGATGAACTGCTCTGCGGCTACGTAGGGTACATTGGTCCATTCCTCGCCGATCTGTTTACGCGCGGGCGGCTCGAGGATCTGAGCCGAGAGTTGGCCCTATTCCGCATGAACTATGGCGGGCGGTACGGTTGTCCGGAGCGCCTGATGGCGCAAGCACTGCGTGCCCGGCACCCCTGGCTGCGTAGGGACCTTACCGCCCGGCTCGACTCCGGTATAGGAGTACCGGTATGGTTGGGCGACGAGCAAAAGGCATGGCTTGCCCGAAATCAGTGGGCGCCTCCGCAAGGCTACGCGCCAAACGTACGGGGCTACCTGCCTTCGATGACGAATTGGTTCTTCGCGCGAGGCAGTCTACCGGCGCTGCTACGTTACGAGGATCGCAATTCGATGGCTTTCGGCGTGGAGGCCCGCGTGCCGTTTCTGGATTACAGGTTAGTGGAGTTTGTCTTCCGCCAACCCAATGCCTTCAGAATGGAGTATGGACTGGGCAAGCGTACGCTTCGCCGCGTGGCACGTCGTTGGACGCCGCGCGAGGTGTGGACCCGACGTGACAAGTTAGGGTTTACCACGCCGGAGGCAGCCTGGCTCCGGGGCCCGGCGCGGGCCGAGGTGATGCGAGTGATGAACGATCTTCCTCCATCGTTTGGCCGTTTTGTCCGACCCGATGCGGCGCGGGCCGGCTTCGGCACCTTTCTGGCCGGAGGAGGAGATAGCGCAATGATCTGGCGATGGGTGAATCTCGCTCTCTGGCTGGGGATTTTCGTGGACAACCGATCTGGAGCGGTCCGGCCCTCGGTCCAGCCGCTGGTTGCGCCATGATCGTTCGCCCGGAGCAGGCGGATGGTGCCGACGGGCCGTATGTCCACGACGTGTGCGTGGTGCTGTTGAACTTCAACGGCGGCGCCCTCGTGGTGCGGGCCGTCGAGGCTGTGCGGGCTTCAGAGGACATTCGCCCGGCGTTGGTCGTGGTAGACAACGGCTCAACCGACGGCAGCGACCTGGTATTGGAGAAGCTGCTGAGTCGGGACTCGGTCAACTCGCTATTCATGCGGACGGGTGCTAATTTGGGGTTCGCGACGGGAAATAATCTTGCCCTGTGGTCCATGCCCGCTCGTGCCGTCTGCCTGCTCAATGGCGACGCCCTGGTAGAACCGGGGACGCTGCCCGCCCTCCTGAGTCACTTAGATAATCGGCCGCGAACCGGCGCCTGTGGACCGAAGCTGCTCTGGCCCGATGGGAGGCCGCAACCCTATTCACACGGTCACGATCCATCTCCAGCCTACCTGTTGCGCCGCGCGATAGCCCATCGACAGGGCAGCCAATTGCATGATTGGGGTGGCGATCGACCGCGTACGGTGGATTGGGTGGCCGGCACCTGCATGATGCTGCGCACCGCGGCGCTCGACCGCGTTGGATTACTGGACGAGGGCATTTTTATGTATTTCGAGGACAATGATCTCTGTAAGCGATTGCGGACGCGGGGATTCAGCATCGATTTCGTGCCGACGACGGCGGTTCATCATTACAACCAGCCCGCCGGGACCGATGTGCCGCGTCGCCGAAACTACTATCAGGGCCTAGCCCGATTCTACGATCGCTATTATGGAAGGGCGGCAGGCGCGGCGATCCGAGCGTCGTCTCGCCTGAGGTTGGCGGCTGGAAGGTAGGCCTTCGAGGTTAGCCAAGGCGCGGCCTTGTTATAATCGGTAGGTGAGTGTGTTCAATTTCGTCCCCCACGCCGCGGGCGTCAATCACGACCCCTCCCGTCCGTGCGGCTTTGAGTGGGTGAGCGGCGGCATTCTCATCGACGTGAGGGCGCCTATTTATCGCACGCGCCGGATCGAGCTTGGCACGCGCCGTGGGCGCGCCGCCGCGGTGCCAATGGAATGACGATCAGCCCTGGCTGGATTTTGGCCATGCGAGTAGGGTGGAGCGGGCCAAGGTATTGGCGTGTGCTCTGGGAGGAACCAAGGACATGATCCCGATTGCGAAGCCGTTATTGGGCGGCGACGAAGAGGCGGCGGTGCTCGAGGTCTTGCGATCCGGGCAGATTGCCCAGGGAGCGCGCGTACAGCAGTTCGAGGATCAATTTGCCGCTGAAATAGGCGCGAGGATCGCGGTAGCCTCCTCGTCGGGCACGGCCTCGCTGCACCTCAGTTTGCTCGCGCTCGGGATCGGTCCCGGCGACGAGGTAATCACCTCGCCGTTTACCTTTATCGCCTCCGCCAACGCGGCACTGTATGTCGGGGCTACGCCGGTATTCGCCGATATCGATCCTCGAACCTATAACATCGACCCTGCCGCCGTGGAGGCCAAGGTCACGGCGCGAACCAAGGCGATTTTGCCGGTACACCTCTACGGTAATCCGGCTGACATGCCGGCGCTGTGCGCGATAGCCGACCGTCACGGTCTCCAAATGATCGAGGACGCAGCCCAGGCCGCTTCCGCCGCGATCCACGGCAAACCGGTCGGAACCTTTGGCTTGGGAAACTTCTCGCTGTATCCGACAAAAAATATCACCTCGGTGGAAGGCGGAATGTTGACCACCGACGATGAAGAACTGGCGGAACGGGTGCGACGGCTGCGCAGTCACGGCCAGTCGGAGCGCTATCGCCACGAGATCCTGGGCTACAACCTGCGTATGACTGATATTCACGCGGCGATCGGTATCGCCCAGCTTCACCGTTTGGCGGAGTTTACCCGGAAGCGACAGGCCAACGCTCACTACCTCGATCAAGGTCTCTCGGACGTGCTCGAAATCCCCTATACGGCTCCCGGCTTTACGCATGTCTATCACCAGTACACGGTGCGTATTCCAAATGGGCGGCGCGACGCGGTGGCTGCCGCGTTGCGTGAGCGGGGCGTGGGAACGGGAGTACATTATCCGCTCTGCGTCCATCAGCAGCCGCTTTACCGAGAGCGCGGCTACCGTGATTGCTTGCCGGAGGCGGAACGAGCCGCCAACGAGGTGCTGTGCCTTCCCGTGCATCCTGGCTTGACCGAGCAAGACCTGGAAACGATCGTGCGTGAGGTGCGTACACTGTGCTAAGGGCGGCGGTGATCGGGTGCGGCTCGATGGGTCGCAACCACCTACGCGTGCTTGCCGAATTGGAAGGCCTTGCTCTGGTCGCGGCGGCGGACGAGGATGCAAAGAGCCGCGAACTGGCCGGTCGGCGGTTCAATGTACCGACGTACGCAGGTCACGGAGAGTTACTCGAGCAGGCCAAGCCCGACTTTGTCGTGGTCGCGGTGCCCACCATTGCGCACTACAAAGTGGCAGGCGATACCCTGGGCGCGGGGGTAGCCACTCTGGTTGAGAAGCCTCTCGCGGCAAACGTGGACGAGGCGCGCGCCCTGGTGGACCTTGCGGTGAGCCATAACGCGCTGCTCGCCGTGGGGCACGTAGAGCACTTCAATCCCGCCGTCAGCGAATTGAAGCGGCGGTTGGACACGGGAGAACTGGGCCGAGTCTTTCTTGCCCATGTGCGACGTCTAGGGCCGTTTCCGGCCAGGGTCCAGGACATCGGCGTGGTGCTGGATTTGGCGACGCACGATCTCGATGTGCTCCGCTACCTAGTGCATCCCGATGTAGTTCGGGTGTTTGCCGAGACTGAACAGCGCATTCATACCGCTCATGAAGATCTGGTGAGCGCCCAGCTACGCTTCGCCAACGGCGCCATTGCGAATCTTGACATAAATTGGCTGACCCCGGCTAAAGTACGCACCCTTACCCTGACTGGTGAGCGTGGCATGTTCGTGGTTGATTATTTAGTGCAGGATTTGTATTTTTACGCGAACGATCAGGCGATGATTCAGTGGCAAACGCTGCAAAACCTTTCGGGAGTTAGCGAGGGGAGTATGACTCGCTACAAGGTGGAGAAGCGTGAGCCCTTGCGGGTAGAGTTGGAGCAGTTTGCGACCGCCGTGGGTCGGAAGCTACATAGGCCCTTCGCGGGAGACTCGGGCGCCGGAGAACCGACGCTCGTCACCGCCGAGGATGGATTCGAGGCATTGCGCCTGGCTACACTCATTGTGGAGTCCGGCCGGGCCGGCGCCGTCGTGCAAGCCGGCCGGTTGGGAGAGGTGCGATGACGGTGTCGGAAAAACACACGGTCTGTGTGGTGGGGTTGGGCAAGATTGGCCTGCCGCTGGCCGTGCAATGTGCCCTGGCGGGATGGTCCGTGATCGGTTGCGACACGGCACGCTTGGTGGTGGAGGCGGTGAACGAGGGCAGGGCGCCTTTCGACTCCGAGGAAGGGTTAGCCGAAGCGCTGGCCCAGGTACATGAGCGGGGACTGCTCAGGGCGGTGACCGATACGGCGGAGGCCGTCTCCGCGGCATCGGTAGTGATCGTGCTCGTCCCGGTCGGACTGACCGACTCCAGTGAGATCGACTTTCAATACATCGACAGCGCCACCTTGAGCGTTGGGGCGGGCCTGCGGGCGGGCGCGTTGGTTTTATATGAGACGACGATTCCGGTCGGCACTACGCGCGGGCGGCTCGCTCAATTGCTGCACTCGACCTCCGGTCTGGAGGCGGGACGCGACTTTCATCTGGCGTTTAGTCCCGAGCGGGTCTATGCGGGAAGGATGTTCCGCGATCTGGCACGTTATCCGAAGGTGGTGGGGGGGGTCGACGCCGCGAGTTCCGAGGCGGCGAGCACTTTTTACCAATCGATCCTGCGCGCCCCCGTGCGTGTGCTCAGTTCGGCCGAGGCGGCGGAATATACCAAGCTGGTGGAAACCACCTACCGTGACGTGAACATTGCCCTGGCCAATGAATTCGCCCTTTACGCGGAACGCGAAGGGCTGGATGTCTTCGAGGTGATTGAAGCGGCCAATTCTCAGCCGTTCTCGCACGTCCATAAGCCCAGTGTGGGGGTGGGTGGCCATTGCATTCCGGTGTATCCGTACTTCCTGTTCAGCCAGTGGGACGACTTTCGTTTACCCCCACTGGCGCGGGCTATCAATGATTCGATGGCGGCCCATGGCGTGGACCTGGTCGAGGAAGCGCTGGGCACCCTGGAGGGCGCCCGTGTCCTCATTCTCGGACTCACCTATCGCGAGAACGTGAAAGAGGTAGCGCACACCAGCGCCAAGAAGTTGGCGCGCGAATTGCGGCACCGA